>NZ_JAKUEU010000004.1:0-143947 GCF_022663075.1 Bacillus cereus group sp. BfR-BA-01441 | reverse complement strand
TTCAAAGACACTGGGGAATGTCTTATAAATTAGGGAGGAACAGCTTCGATACATATACTATAAAAGGTGGATGTGACCTCTATGTGAACATAGAGTGAAAGATATGGGGATTTGAAAAATAGTACATATGAAATTGTTATTGCTAGCAATATTGAGTTAGGATATAGAGTTTTCCGGCATAAAACGAAAAGGAATCTGAATATAAATAAAAGTTGTAATCTATGAAAAAAAGGATTATGCTCAACTATATTATGAGAATATAAGGTTTGTCCCAATTATTTAAGGGCTTTTAAAAAGCTTTTTATTGTATGAGGGGAAAGCTTCACTTTAATAAGGGAGTTAGTGATATGGACGTAACAAAAAAACAAGGGCTGTATAATCGTCTTATACGATTAAACCCACCACAAATATTAGCATTAGGCTTTTTCTGCTTAATTGTGGTTGGCGGTTTGTTATTAAAATTACCAATCGCAACGAAAGTACATATTAGTTGGGTAGATGCTTTCTTTACAGCAACGTCAGCAGCGACCGTAACTGGTTTGGGAGTAGTGGATACAGCAAGTACATTTACGATGTTTGGCGAAATTGTTATTATGTTTTTAATTCAAACAGGTGGTCTAGGTCTTATGACAATTGCCATTTTAATTGTTTGGGTACTAGGTAAAAAAATCGGATTACGCCATCGTTTATTAATTGGAGAAGCATTTAATCAAACAAATATAGGTGGTCTTGTAAAATTAGTAAAGCGTGTCTTTATATTTTCGATTTGTATTGAACTTATTGGGGTCATCTTTTTATCGTTTCGCTTTATTCCAGAGTTTGGTTTTGGAAAAGGTTTATACTATAGTATTTTTCATGTAATTGCATCTTATAATAATGCAGGATTTGCTTTATGGCCAGATAATTTAACAAGATATGTAGGGGATCCTATTATTAATATTGGGATTTGCTCTTTAATTGTAATTGGGGGACTCGGTTTTACCGTATTAATTGATATATGGTATAGCCGCAGTTTTCGAAAATTATCACTTCACTCAAAAATAATGATTATTGGAACAGTAGTGCTAAATGTTATAGCAATGATTGTAATTTTTGTATTGGAATATAATAATGTGAAGACGTTAGGGAATTTATCTTTAAATGAAAAACTATGGGCTTCCTTCTTTCAAGGTATTACTCCGCGGACAGCTGGATTTAATACGGTTGACTATGGAGGTATGGAAGAATCATCTATATTATTTACGATGATTTTAATGTTTATTGGTGCAGGAAGTGTATCGACAGGTGGAGGAATTAAATTAACGACGTTTGTTATCTTAATTACATCTGTCCTTTCTTTCTTTAGAAAAAAGGAGGAAATTGTTTTATTTCAGCGTACAATTAAAATGTCGACAGTAACGAGGGCCTTAGCGATTGCTGTTGCCAGTCAAATACTTATTTTAGCAGCGGTATTCATATTAATGCTTACAGAAAACTTCAGCTTTATTCAATTATTATTTGAGACAATATCAGCGTTTGGCACAGTCGGATTAACGATGGGAATTACTGCAAAGCTATCGGCATTCGGAAAATGTATTATTATGTTTGTTATGTTCTGCGGATTAATTGGACCATTAACACTTGTGTTCTCTTTAGCGCGACCAGCAAAACAAAAAATAAAATATCCATCGGAAGATGTGTTTACAGGATAAGGTATCCCGCGTTAAGCGAGATACCTTTTTCTTTTTTAGAACAGGGAGAACAATAGACCAATAAGTGCTACTCGGAATAAAATTGCGATAAGTGCAGCAATTCCACCGACAACTGCAGCGATACCGCCAGTTACAGTAGCTCCGCGATTATAAGCGTAAATACCGAGTAAAACAGAAACAAGACCAAATAGTGTTGGAAATGTAAATAGCGATAAGATAGATAGCGCAAGAGCAATAAAACCAGCAGTTGATCCAGCAGCGGACGATTTTACAACATCTTTATCGTCTTTATCATCGTAATCATAATCAATGCGTTGTGGTGCAACCTCAGCGGCGTACTCTTCTTTATAGTCACTATAATCACTATCTATTCTATCTTTTCTTTTATAATCATCAAATTTCTCAGTCAAATTCATGACTCCTTTCATAACAAGGTTCAATAGTAGTATGTATCTCTTTTTCTTTTTTATCCCGCTATTTGTGAGAGTCGAGCTACGTACACATCCCACTGATTAAAGTTTCACTATACCGGAGCATGTACAGGGAGTAGTATCTTTTAAAAGGAGGAAAATGTTTTCTTGAAATAGGAAAAGTTAGTATGACTTCCTCTATTTTGGAAAATATAAAAAGGAATAATGAGGAAAGGGTGCAATACATAATGGAACATCCAATTGAAAATTTAATGAAAACGGCAATGACAAATTTAAAAGAAATGGTAGATGTAAATACAATTGTTGGGAGCCCGGTTTCAACAGCTGACGGAAATGTAGTATTAACAGTATCTCAAGTGGCTTTTGGTTTTGGAGCTGGTGGAAGTGATTTTAAAGGGGATTTCATTACTGAAAAACATAACGGTGGGCAAAATCAGCATAAAGAGAACAAACAAGGGCATCCATTTGGAGGAGGAAGCGGGGCTGGGGTTTCCATTAGTCCAGTAGCTTTTTTAGTAGTTGGTTCTAATGGAGTGCAAGTATTACATCTCAACAGCAGTACACATTTAATTGAAAAGGCTTTAAATACTGTACCAAGCACTGTAGATAAATTTGTGAATGGTCGTCAAAAGTGAACTTGCATTTTTTAGGAATTATGATATATTAGAAAAAGTGCGCTTTAGGATGATCGGAATAATTGAAATGTAAATATATATGATGTGTGGAATAAGGGAGAGGAATTTATGATTAATATCAAAAACTTAGTAGTTGGCTTATTTATGTTAGTAAGCGGCTTTGTTGTATATGTAATAAAAGAAAAAGCTCCATTCTAAAACAGACAAACCGTTAATGTCTGTTTTTAATTTGCGGAAAAATATTGACAAGTTATTGTATTGGTGTTAGAATTTTAATTCGTGTCTCGGTTACAGCTAGTGTAAAGTAAATATCTCTTATGAATGCAATACGAAAAGTTTGCGAAAGATCGGGTAATTTTATCAACAACTTTTGTGAACAAACCCTATAAATTGTATTTGTAAGCTATATATGTATACTAGTGAATCAAGGAGCGGTCAGTGGAACCGTAATGATGAGAGAGAGGTAGGGCTTTCATCCAGTATATGTTACTTTCCCGTTAGGTGAATATAAAAAAGAGGACTCCTTTTAAAAGGAGTCCTCTTTCATTTTTCAAGTGCGACTTTCAACTTGTTGACAAATTTCATCCGTTGTTAAACCGTGAGCTGTAATGACTGATCCTTTAATTGATGTATCTGCAATGCCCATCACATTAGAATCTTGCCCAGTTACAACGCAACAATCACACCCTTGTGCATCCTGTTCTGAGTTAAGTGTAACAACTTCATGACCTTGTTGCTGAAGAGCTTGTTGAACGTCTGTTAATGAGTTTTCAACGCCAATTCTAGCCATAATTCTCACCTCCTACCATCTAATTGCTAGTATGCTCAAGTTCACTGCATTTATGAAAAGATGGTAGGAAGTAAATCTTTGTTTAGTCGTTATATACGCCAGTAAGCATTTGACTAACGAATTGATCGTTTAATGTATCTTGGGCAGAAGAAGTATTTGAATGGATGTCGATTGAAGCAATAAAATGATTATGTTCTTGCGTATTTGGTTCTACCTCTACGTAATTATCGAATTTACAAAAACCTTTCGTATCCATTAAATCAAATAATTGCAGCATTTCTACTACCTCTTGTCTCGTTCCTTTAATTTGTACACACGCCATATTTATTTCCTCCTTCATTTTGACAAATTGTTTTTTAAAAATAGGATTATGATTACGAAATGAAAAATATGAATGTTATTTTTAGACAGCGCTATTTTTGTTATTTTCCCCCTTTTTCAGCAAAAGTCGTTATATATTCCCGGATTTATAAAATCGGACGTCCGTTTATTGAATACAATAGATTCGCATCAATTGATGAAAATCCTTCTTTTAAACAAATATTTTTTTAGTGGAAATTGGCGAAAAAAATTTTTTGACTTTTTGTAAACGTTAACAATGTTGTTAAATCAATATAAGTAAAGAAGTACGTACGATTAAAAATTATAAATTTTCTAAAAATTCACTTGATTTATTTAGAAAGGAGAGTAAACTAGGAAACAATAAAAAATTCATAGAACATAGGAGGCGCTTCTAGTGAATGAGCAATGGATTTTCTTAAATGGAGAATTTGTTCCAAAAGATGAGGCAAAAGTTTCAGTATATGATCATGGCTATTTATATGGCGATGGAGTGTTTGAAGGAATTAGAGTTTATAGCGGTAATGTTTTCCGTTTGAGAGAGCACCTTGTCCGGTTGTATGAATCAGCAAAATCAATCCTTTTAGAAATTCCATATTCATTAGATGAAGTAACAAATATTGTTGTTGAGACGATTCGACAAAATAAATTATCTAATGGATACATTCGCCTTGTTGTATCAAGAGGAGCAGGAAATCTTGGATTGGATCCCGATTCATGTAAGAAGCCGAATGTAGTAGTAATTGCAGAACAATTATCTTTATTCCCACAAGAATATTATGAGAAAGGGATTCCAGTTGTAACAGTTGCAACGCGCCGAAATCGTCCCGATGTTTTATCCCCTCAAGTAAAATCTTTAAATTACTTAAACAATATTTTAGTTCGTATTGAAGCGAAATTAGCTGGAGTACAAGAAGCACTTATGTTAAATGATCAAGGATATGTAGCTGAAGGCTCAGGAGATAACGTGTTTATTGTTAAAGGAAATAAATTAATTACACCACCAAGTTCTGCTGGAGCGTTAGAAGGTATTACACGAAACGCCATTTTAGAAATCGGCGAAAAACTTGGATATGACGTAAGAGAAGAGTTATTTACAAGACATGATGTATATGTAGCTGATGAAGTGTTTTTAACAGGAACAGCTGCTGAAGTTATTGCTGTTACGACAGTAGATGGTAGAACGATTGGCTTAGGGCAAACAGGTCCACATACGAACCGTTTATTAGAAGAGTTTCGTAAGTTAGTTGTAGAAGATGGAGAGAAAATTTACGAAGAAAATAAAGTTGGATAACAACTTTTTTAACATAAGAAAGCGTTGATAGGGAGGAGTAGTTGATTGTGAAGCCTCACAGAGAGTCGGTGGTTGCTGAAAACCGATGGTTCACGTCGACGAACATCGCCCTTGAGTGCTAAGCTAAAGCATTTGTCTAGGCTTAGACGGTAGCTCCGTTATTAGCTAGATCCATTTATGGATCACTGAGGCAAGAGTATTCTTGCAAAGAAGGGTGGTACCGCGAAATCTTTCGTCCCTTCAGCACATAGCTGGAGTGTGGACGTAGGATTTTTTTATTGTATAAAAGTTTGAAAAAGGGGGCTTATAAGAACAATGTCTTCAAAAACGGAAGAGAAACTGGCAACTGGTGCACAGCTATTGTTAGAAGCGCTAGAAAAGGAAGGCGTAAAAGTGATTTTCGGTTATCCGGGTGGTGCCGTTTTACCTCTCTATGATGCACTGTATGATTGTGAAATTCCGCATATTTTAACAAGGCATGAGCAAGGGGCAATTCACGCTGCTGAAGGGTATGCCAGAATTACAGGGAACCCAGGGGTTGTAATTGCAACGAGTGGCCCAGGTGCTACAAATGTAATTACGGGTCTAGCGGATGCGATGATTGATTCATTGCCACTTGTTGTATTTACAGGCCAAGTAGCAACAACGTTAATTGGGAGCGATGCTTTTCAAGAGGCGGATATTATGGGACTTACGATGCCAGTGACAAAACATAACTATCAAGTGCGAAAGGCCTCAGATTTACCTCGAATTATTAAAGAAGCATTTCATATTGCTAAAACAGGAAGACCAGGACCAGTCGTTATTGACCTTCCGAAAGATATGGTAGTCGAGAAAGGTGAGCGATGTAGCAATGTACAAATGGATTTACCAGGATATAACCCTAATTATGAACCGAATCTACTTCAAATAAACAAATTACTACAAGCAATTGAAACCGCAAAAAAACCGTTAATTTTAGCTGGAGCAGGTATACTGCATGCGAAAGCTTCGAAAGAATTGACAAGTTTTGCCCGTAAATATGAAATCCCTGTTGTGCATACGTTACTTGGACTTGGTGGTTTTCCGCCAGATGATGGGCTATTTCTAGGGATGGGGGGAATGCACGGTTCTTACACAGCCAATATGGCGTTATATGAATGCGACTTACTCATTAATATAGGTGCGAGATTTGACGATCGTCTTACTGGGAATTTAGCTTTTTTTGCTAAAGGGGCGACTGTTGCACATATCGATATTGATCCAGCAGAAATTGGGAAAAATGTGCCAACAGAGATTCCTATTGTTGCAAGTGCTAAGCGGGCGTTAGAAGTATTGCTTCAATCAGAAGGAAAGAAAGAAAATCATCATGAATGGCTCTCTTTATTAAAGAGTAGAAAAGAAAAGTATCCATTCTCTTATAAACGAAATTCTGAAAGTATTAAACCTCAATACGCGATTGATATGCTATATGAAATCACGAAAGGAGAAGCGATTGTAACAACAGACGTTGGGCAACATCAAATGTGGGCAGCACAATACTATCCGTTGAAAAATCCAGATAAATGGGTAACTTCTGGCGGATTAGGAACGATGGGGTTCGGATTTCCAGCAGCAATCGGTGCGCAAATTGCAAAGCGAGATGAACTAGTTATTGCAATTGTTGGTGATGCTGGGTTTCAAATGACTCTGCAAGAATTAAGTGTATTAAAAGAACACGCTTTACCCGTTAAAGTATTTATTTTAAATAATGAAGCTTTAGGAATGGTAAGACAATGGCAAGATGAATTTTACAATCAAAGATATTCACATTCTTTATTGCCATGCCAACCAGATTTCGTCGCTCTTGCGAATGCGTATGGTATAAAAGGTGTTCGTATTGACGATCCACTTCTTGCAAAGAAGCAAATCCAGCATGCGATCGAATTACAAGAGCCAGTCGTAATCGATTGTCGTGTACTTCAATCAGAGAAGGTTATGCCGATGGTTGCACCAGGAAAAGGTGTTCACCAAATGGAGGGAGTGGAAAAAGGGTGAAGAGAATTGTTACAGCGACAGTTCGAAATCAAAGTGGTGTGTTAAACCGAATTACAGGGGTTATGACACGAAGACATTTTAATATTGAAAGTATTTCAGTAGGTCATACAGAATCATCAGATATATCGCGAATGACGATTGTTGTACACGTTGAAAGTGAACAGCAAGTTGAGCAGTTAATTAAACAACTTCATAAGCAAATCGATGTTCTGAAAGTATCAGATATTACAGAAGAAGCAATGATTGCTAGAGAGCTTGCTCTTATTAAAGTAGCAACTTCTGTAGCGAGGGCAGAATTATATAGTTTAATTGAACCATTTCGAGCCGCTGTAATAGATGTTGGGAAGGATTCCATAGTTGTGCAAGTAACAGGTACGCAAGATAAAGTAGAAGCGTTAATTGAATTACTTCGTCCATACGGTTTAAAAGAAATTGCTAGAACAGGTGTAACAGCATTTACACGTAGTATGAAAAAACAAGATAAGCAAGTTATGTTAATTCAATAATCATTTAAATATAGGGGGAAATGAAAATGGCAAAAGTTTATTATGAGAAAGATGTAACAGTAAATGTATTAAAGGAAAAGAAAGTAGCAATCATCGGATATGGCTCGCAAGGTCATGCGCATGCGCAAAATTTACGTGATAACGGATTTGATGTAGTAGTAGGTTTAAGAAAAGGTAAGTCTTGGGATAAAGCGAATGAAGATGGGTTTTCTGTATATACAGTAGCAGAAGCAGCGGAAAAAGCTGATGTAGTAATGATTCTATTACCTGATGAATTACAACCAGAAGTATATGAAGCTGAAATTGCACCAAATTTACAGGCTGGAAACTCTCTCGTGTTCGCACATGGATTTAATGTTCACTTTGATCAAGTAAAACCACCAGCGAATGTAGATGTATTTCTAGTAGCGCCAAAAGGACCGGGGCATCTCGTACGCCGTACGTTCGCCGAGGGAGGGGCTGTTCCTGCATTATTTGCAGTATATCAAGATGCAACAGGAGTTGCGACTGAAAAAGCACTTTCTTATGCTGACGGAATTGGAGCAACGAGAGCTGGTGTATTAGAAACGACGTTTAAAGAAGAAACAGAAACAGATTTATTTGGAGAGCAAGCTGTACTCTGCGGCGGAGTGACTGCACTTGTAAAAGCAGGATTTGAAACGTTAGTTGATGCGGGATACCAGCCTGAACTTGCATATTTTGAATGTTTACATGAACTGAAGCTAATCGTTGACCTTATGTATGAAGGTGGACTTGAAAATATGAGATATTCAGTTTCAGATACAGCGCAGTGGGGAGACTTCGTATCAGGACCACGCGTTGTTACTGAAGATACGAAGAAAGCGATGGGGGCAGTATTAGCAGAAATTCAAGATGGTACATTTGCAAGAGGCTGGATTGCAGAGCATAAAGCAGGAAGACCAAATTTCCACGCGACAAATGAGAAAGAGAATGAACATGAAATCGAAGTAGTAGGACGTAAATTACGTGAAATGATGCCTTTCGTACAGCCGCGAGTAAAGGTAGGGATTAAATAATATGAAGCAGATTTTGTTCATGGATACAACGCTTCGTGATGGCGAACAATCACCAGGAGTAAATTTAAATGAACAAGAGAAGTTACAAATTGCTAGGCAATTAGAGAGGCTTGGTATTCATGTAATGGAAGCTGGATTCGCGGCAGCTTCCGAAGGTGACTTCCAATCGGTAAAACGCATCGCGAATACAATTCAAAACGCTACGGTTATGAGTTTAGCTAGAGCGAAAGAAAGTGACATTCGAAGAGCATATGAAGCTGTGAGAGGCGCTGTATCTCCTCGTCTACACGTATTTCTAGCTACGAGTGATATTCATATGAAATATAAACTTTGTATGTCAAAAGAAGATGTGTTAAATAGTATTCATCGCTCGGTTACGCTCGGAAAATCATTATTTCCGACAGTACAATTTTCTGCAGAAGATGCGACAAGAACATCGAGAGCATTTTTAGCTGAAGCAGTAGAAATTGCGATTCGAGCAGGAGCGAATGTAATTAATATTCCGGATACAGTTGGATATACAAATCCGGAAGAGTATTATTCTCTTTTTAAATACTTACAAGAATCCGTTCCATCATATGAAAAAGCGATTTTTTCTTGTCATTGTCACGATGATCTTGGTATGGCAGTAGCAAATTCGTTAGCTGCGGTTGAAGGGGGAGCATTGCAAGTAGAAGGAACGATTAATGGCATTGGAGAAAGAGCAGGGAATGCAGCGTTAGAAGAAGTTGCAGTAGCTCTTCATATTAGAAAAGATTTTTATAAAGCAGAGCCTTCGATGACTTTAAAAGAAATTAAGGCGACGAGTACATTAGTAAGCAGGTTAACGGGTATGGTTGTACCGAAAAATAAAGCAATCGTTGGAGCGAATGCATTTGCTCATGAATCGGGCATCCACCAAGACGGGGTTTTAAAAGAAGTAACAACTTATGAAATTATCGAACCAGCGCTTATAGGAGAATCTCAAAATCTCTTTGTACTTGGGAAACACTCTGGCCGTCATGCGTTTACGGAAAAAATGAAAGAGCTTGGTTATGAATTTACAAATGAAGAGCGAGATGCGGCATTCGAAGCATTTAAAAAATTGGCTGATCGTAAAAAGGAAATTACTGAAGAAGATTTACGCGCACTTATGCTTGGTGAAGCAGCATTTGCAGCTCAGCAATATAACATTACGCAATTACAAGTGCATTTCGTATCAAATAGTACACAATGCGCAACAGTTGTGCTGAAGGATGAGGAAGGAAATATATATGAAGATGCAGCCACTGGTTCTGGTAGTATTGAAGCGATATACAATGCGATTCAAAGAATTTTAGGATTAGAATGTGAATTGGCAGATTATCGCATACAATCTATTACACAAGGTCAAGATGCACTTGCTCACGTTCATGTTGAATTAAAAGAAGGTAGTCACCAAATATCAGGTTTCGGAGTTGCGCAAGACGTATTGGAAGCGTCGGCGAGAGCTTATGTCCATGCAGCAGGGAAATTAAAATCTCTTATAGCGCTTGTGAAATAAATAATTGATAGGTGAGAGAAGCTTTCCTCACCTATCAAATTAAAGTTCTGAAAATTCAGTTAAAAGGAGTGTTAAAAATGGAAAAACGTATCGTTTGTTTAGCTGGTGATGGTGTCGGTCCAGAAGTAATGGAGAGTGCGAAGGAAGTATTGCATATGGTAGAAAGGCTATATGGACATCATTTTCATTTGCAAGATGAGTACTTTGGTGGTATTGCTATCGATTTAACTGGGCAACCATTACCACAGCGAACACTTGCCGCCTGTTTAGCGAGTGATGCGGTTTTACTTGGAGCAGTAGGTGGACCAAGGTGGGATAGTGCGAAAGAAAGGCCTGAGAAAGGATTATTAGCATTAAGAAAAGGACTCGGTGTATTTGCGAATGTTCGCCCTGTAACGGTAGAAAGTGCAACTGCACATTTATCACCATTAAAAAACGCTGATGAAATTGATTTCGTTGTCGTTCGTGAATTAACAGGCGGAATTTATTTTTCTTATCCGAAAGAGCGAACGGAAGAAGTGGCGACAGATACACTTACGTATCATCGCCATGAAATTGAACGTATCGTTTCGTATGCTTTTCAATTAGCAAATAAGCGGAAGAAAAAAGTAACATCTATTGATAAAGCGAATGTTTTAGAGTCTAGTAAATTATGGAGAACTGTGACAGAAGAAGTAGCACTTCGCTACCCAAATGTGGAAGTAGAACACATTTTAGTAGATGCAGCAGCTATGGAATTAATTCGGAATCCAGGAAGATTTGACGTTATTGTAACGGAAAATTTATTTGGTGATATTTTAAGTGATGAGGCTTCAGTATTAGCTGGATCATTAGGAATGCTTCCATCAGCAAGTCACGCTGAAAAGGGACCTTCATTATATGAGCCTATTCACGGATCAGCACCGGATATTGCGGGGAAAAATAAGGCGAATCCAATTGCGATGATGCGTTCTGTTGCAATGATGCTTGGGCAATCGTTCGGATTAACGAGAGAAGGAGATGCAATTGAAGAAGCAGTTTCTGCAGTCCTTAAATCAGGGAAATGTACAGCAGATATCGGGGGGACTGAAACGACAACTTCATTTACAAAGGCAGTTATTCAAGAAATGGAAGAGCAAGCGTTAGTAGGGAGAGGAAGATAATGGGAAAAAGGTTACTAGATAAGCTTTGGGAAAGACATGTAGTTGCGACTAATGAAAATGGATTGGATTTATTATATATCGATCTACATCTTGTTCATGAAGTAACGTCACCGCAAGCCTTTGAAGGCTTGCGGCTTACAAATCGAACAGTCCGCAGACCAGATTTAACATTTGCAACGATGGATCATAATATTCCAACGAAAGATGTTTGGAATATTACCGACCGCATTGCGAAGCAGCAACTAGATACACTTCGGCAAAACTGTAAACAATTTCAGGTGCCATTAGCGGATATCGGAGATGAAGAGCAAGGGATCGTTCATGTAATAGGACCAGAACTTGGACTCACACAGCCAGGAAAAACGATTGTTTGTGGTGATAGTCATACAGCAACACACGGTGCTTTTGGCGCACTAGCGTTTGGTATTGGTACGAGTGAAGTGGAACATGTATTGGCAACGCAAACGTTATGGCAACGAAAGCCGAAAGCGATGGGCATTGAGTTAAAAGGAAAGTTACCGCAAGGTGTCTATGCGAAAGATATTATTTTACACCTTCTTTCAAAGTACGGAGTAGCAGTTGGAACAGGTTACGTAATGGAATTTTACGGAGAGGCCATTCATGCTATGGATATGGAAGAGAGGATGACGCTTTGCAATATGGCAATTGAAGGGGGAGCAAAGGCTGGCATTATTGCACCAGATGAAAAAACGGTTGCTTACGTAAAAGGGCGTAAATATGCGCCGAAAGACTATGAATCTATTAAGGAAAAATGGTCAGAACTTTATACAGATTTAGATGCAATTTATGATTTACATATTCTAGTAGATGTTACAGATTTAGCGCCGTACGTTACGTGGGGAACAAATCCTAGTATGGGTGTTCGGATTGATGAGAAATTGCCAGAAAAGCATGATGCAAATGACGAAAGAGCGTTTTCTTATATGGGATTGAGTCCCGGACAAAGTACGTATGACATTCCAGTTCAACATGTTTTCATTGGATCTTGTACAAATTCCAGGCTTTCTGACTTAGAAATTGCTGCATCTGTCGTGAAAGGTAAAAAAGTAAAAGAAGGTGTGCGAGCACTTGTTGTACCTGGATCTCAAAGGGTAAGAGAAGCAGCGATGCATAAAGGATTACATCGCATATTTGAAGAAGCTGGATTTGAATGGAGAGAGCCCGGATGCTCAATGTGTCTAGGTATGAATCCAGATCAAGTGCCTGAAGGAGATCATTGTGCCTCTACGTCCAATCGCAATTTTGAAGGAAGACAAGGAAAGGGAGCACGAACGCATTTAGTTAGCCCGGCAATGGCGGCAGCGGCTGCGTTATATGGTCATTTTGTTGATATTAGAAAGGAGAGTTATGATGGAGCCATTTCGTATTCATAAAGGTACTGCCGCAGTACTGATGAATGATAACATTGATACAGATCAAATTATTCCGAAGCAATATTTAAAGAGAATTGAAAGAACTGGGTTTGGGAAGTTTTTATTTGATGAGTGGCGATATGATAATAATCGCCAAGAAAACCCTAATTTCCCGCTTAATGCACAAGAAAGAAAAGGAGCCAGCATATTAATCACAGGTGATAATTTTGGATGTGGCTCGTCAAGAGAACATGCTCCATGGGCACTTGCTGATTATGGTTTCCGTGTTATTATCGCTGGAGGATTTGCCGATATCTTTTATATGAATTGTATGAAGAATGGCATGTTACCGATTGTAATGGATAAAGATATGCGTGAACAACTTGCTAAAACAGATGCGAGGGAACAAATTACAGTTGATTTAGAAAATGAAATAATAACAACGAATACGCATAGATTCCATTTTACGATCGAGAAAATGTGGAAAGAGAAGTTATTAAATGGTTTAGATGAAATTAGTATTACAATGCAATATGAACAAGAAATAAAAGAGTATGAAAGAAAAGTGGCTTTACATTAAAAAAATGACGGAATATTAAAAATGTATTTACATTCAAAATTAACTGTTATATACTATGTGAAAATCAGAGGAGAAAGGGAGTAAGTATTATGAATATCGTGCAATCTATTACAATGCTTACACAACTACATCATCATACATGAAACCCTTGAACCTAGCGTGAAAACGTGTAGGTACAAGGGTTATTCCCGTTGTACCTACACTCTACTGAAGAGCCTTGTAGGTATTTTGTCTACAAGGCTCTTTTTATTTTCGGCTTAGGGGAATGAAATAGGCATACATTAGAAGGGGAAAGGTGTGAAAATTTAGATGACAAAATGGAAACGAGCAAACCCGAATGGAACGAGAGATTATTTATTCGAAGAATGTACGTTAATTGAAGAAGTAGAACAAAAATTAAGGCTTACTTTTTTAGAGAGAGGTTATGAGGAAATAAGAACACCTACAATTGAATTTTATGATGTTTTTGCATTTCAAAATAGACCGATAGATGAAGAGAAGATGTATAAATTTTTTGATGAAAAGGGAAGGATTATCGTTTTACGTCCAGATATGACAATTCCTTTAGCGAGAGTTATTGGAACACAGAGATGGGATACGCCACTTAAAGTGACGTATAGCGGGAATGTATTTCGAGCGAATGAATCCCATTCTGGAAAATATAATGAAATCGTACAAAGTGGTATTGAAGTTATCGGGATTGATAATGTAAGAGCTGAAATTGAATGTGTAATAAGTGTCATTCAAGCACTTCAAAAGTTGAAGGTGCAATCTTTTACAATTGAGATTGGGCAAGTACAGTTATATAAATGTATTGTAAAAAAACTCTCCATCCAGGATGAAGAAGAAAGGGTACTTAGAACGTATATAGAAAGTAAAAATTATGCAGCCCTCTCAAATTTTATCGGAGAAAAGAAATTAGATCGATGCGATGAGACAGTAAGATTACTTGAGAAATTGCCAAGGCTATTTGGAAATTTAGAAGTTATTGAGGAAGCAGAAAAGCTTGCTTCAAGTAATGAAATGAAAATGGCAATTGCAAGAGTAAAAGAAATGTATGAAACAATTGAAACGTTAGGATATGGTTCTTACATATCAATTGATTTGGGCATGATTCAACACTTAGATTACTATACGGGTGTTATTTTCAAAGGATATATATATGAAATTGGAGAAGAAATCGTTAGTGGCGGAAGATACGATGAGCTAATTGGGAATTTTGGAGAAATGCTGCCAGCTGTTGGACTCGCGGTACAAGTAAATCAAATTGTGAAGGCGCTGCAAGAGCAGCAAGAACCATATGAACGAAATCAAATTGATATTGTGATTCATTATGAGTTAAATAGATTAGCGGAAGCAGAAAGGTTACGAAATTTACTTCGAAAGGATGGGAAAAATGCTTGGTTATCTCTATTCTCTAATTTAAGCGATACCTTTCAATTTGCAAGAAAAAATAAAATAGGAACGGTCGTTGAGGCAAAGAATGAATACTTAGTGGAATATGTATGGAATGAGAAATGGGTAGTCCAGAAAGAAGGAGAGGCTTCATGCGTAACATTCAAATTGCGTTAACGAAAGGAAGATTAGAAAAACATGTCATTCCACTTTTTGAGCAGATTGGAATTGATTGTTCCGAGCTCAAAAATAAAGGTCGGAAGCTTGTATTTCAAAGTAAAAATACAAATGTTTCATTTATTTTAGTAAAAGCGGTTGATGTTGCTACTTATGTAGAACATGGGGTAGCTGATATTGGCATCGTTGGAAAAGATATTTTAATGGAAAACGAGAAAGATATTTATGAAATGCTGGATTTAGGAGTGGGGATTTGTAAGTTTTGTGTTGCTTCTATTCCTACGTATAATCCGAAGAGTTACCGGAAGAAAAGAATCGCTACGAAATACCCCCATATTACTTCTACTTATTTTCATGATAAGGGAGAGGATGTAGAAATTATTAAGATAGAAGGTTCTGTAGAAATCGCTCCTCTTCTTGGATTGGCAGATGCGATTGTAGATATTGTTGAAACAGGAAAAACATTACAAGAGAATGGACTCATTGTATTTGAGGAAATGTACTTTATATCGGCTCGGATGATTGTAAATAAGGCAGCCTTAAAAACTAAAAAAGACGAAATATTCAGCATTATAAATATGATGGAGCAAGAAATCTTATCAGGGAAATAGGAGGATTTAAAATGGAAATCATTTATGAAGAATTTAAGGAGGCATTATCTAAAATAAAAGTGCTAAGAGAAAACGCTAATATAATAGAAGAAACTGTTCAAAGAAGTGTAAGAGAAATCATTAGACATGTAAGGGAAGGGAAAGATGAGGCTTTATCTTTCTATACAAAAAAGTTTGATGGTGTAGAGATGAAAAATTTTCGTGTAAGTGAAGAAGAAATACAGCAAGCGAGTATGTTTGTAGAGAATTCATTTTTAGAAGCTTTAAAAGAGGCGAAGAAAAACGTTGTTTCGTATCACGAAAAGCAAAAGAAGCACTCAATATTCGATTGTGAAAGTAAAGGGATAATTAGAGGGCAACTCATTCGGCCGTTAGAAAATGTAGGTGTATATGTACCGGGTGGGACAGCCTCATATCCTTCTTCAGTATTAATGAATGTATTGCCGGCGAAACTCGCAGGTGTGAAAAAGATTGTAATGGTAACACCGCCGAGGAAAGGAGGAATTGATCCACATATATTAGCTGCTGCAGATCTTGCGGGAGTAGATGAAATTTATACGATAGGTGGCGCACAAGCAATTGCTGCTTTAGCATACGGGACGGAATCGATTCCGAAAGTGGATAAAATAGTTGGACCGGGAAATTTGTACGTCGCTCTAGCGAAACGAGAAGTATACGGAATAGTAAATATCGATATGATTGCTGGTCCATCAGAAATTGTAGTTGTCGCGGATGAAACAGGTAATGCAAAATATATCGCAGCGGATTTATTATCGCAAGCAGAGCATGATGAGAGAGCAACGGCGATTTGTATTACAACGAATATGGAACTAGCTAAAGAAGTAGAAAAAGAGGTAGAAAGACAGTTAGAAACGTTACCAAGAAGTGAAATTGCACGTGAATCAATAAATAGAAATGGAGCCATCTTTATCGTTCCTTCTTTAGAGGAGGCGCTAAAGTTATCAAATGAAATTGCTCCAGAACATTTAGAGTTACATATAAAAGAACCAATGAATGCTCTAGATTATGTGAAACATGCAGGCTCTATTTTCCTTGGGCCATATTCACCTGAACCGCTCGGGGATTATTTAGCGGGACCGAATCATGTATTACCAACGAGCGGAACGGCAAGATTTTTTTCTCCGTTATCAGTCGATGATTTCGTGAAAAAATCAAGTTTTATTTCTTATACGGAGGAAGCATTAAAAAATGTACAGCATCATATTGTAGAGCTTGCAAATAAAGAAGGGTTACATGCACATGCGAGAGCAATCCAAATAAGGTTTGAGGAGGAAAAATAATGCGTCAGTCCAGTCAAGCACGTGAGACGACAGAAACAAAAATTAAATTAAATTTGCAGCTTGATGAAAGTACAAATGTATCTATTCAAACAGGGGTTGGTTTTTTCGATCATATGCTTACTTTATTTGCTAGACATGGAAGATTTGGATTGCAGGTTGAAGCAGAAGGTGATGTATTTGTCGATGCACATCACACCGTTGAAGATGTTGGAATTGTACTCGGAAATTGCTTGAAAGAAGCATTGCAAAACAAAGAGGGAATTAATCGTTACGGTTCTGCGTATGTACCGATGGATGAATCTTTAGGATTTGTCGCAATTGATATAAGTGGACGCTCATATTGTGTATTTCAAGGGGAATTAACAAATCCGAAGCTCGGGGATTTTGATACAGAATTGACGGAAGAATTTTTTAGAGCAGTTGCACATGCTGCCAATATTACATTACATGCGCGCGTTCTATACGGAAGTAATACACATCACAAAATTGAAGCATTATTTAAAGCTTTTGGTAGAGCGCTTAGAGAAGCGGTCGAAAAAAATGCCAACATTACTGGTGTAAATTCAACGAAAGGAATGTTGTAATTGATTGCCATTATAGATTATGGAATGGGGAATATTCGCAGTGTAGAGCAAGCATTAAAATATATTGGCGCAGAGTACATTGTAACGAGTGATAAAAAAGAGATATTGAGAAGCGATGGCGTGATTTTACCGGGAGTAGGTGCATTTCCGAAAGCGATGGACGTATTAGAAGAAAGAGATTTAGTGTGTGTACTAAAAGAGGTTTGTGATATAGGAAAACCACTCCTCGGTATATGTTTGGGCATGCAGCTTTTATTTGAACGAAGTGAGGAACTAAAAGATTGTAGCGGGTTAGGTTTACTACCAGGGGAAATTCGTAAGTTAAAAGTTTCGTATAAAATTCCTCATATGGGATGGAATGAATTAAGGAAGGAAAGAGAATTTCCGCTTTGGAATGGATTAGTGGATGGTTCTTTCGTGTATTATGTTCACTCATATTACGCGGATTGTCCAGATGAAATTGTATGCGGAGTAAGTGATTATGGAATGCAAGTACCAGGGTTTGTCGCGAAAGGAAATGTATTTGGTGCACAGTTTCATCCAGAAAAAAGTGGCGAAATTGGCATGCAAATATTAAAAAATTTTCAAGGGGTGGTAGAAGCATGGAAATCTTCCCAGCTATCGATTTAAAAGAAGGACGATGCGTTAGACTTTATCAAGGAGAGTTTAGTAAAGAAACGGTGATGAATGAAGATCCAGTAGCGCAGGCGATCATATTTGAAAAGCTTGGAGCGGAAATACTACACATTGTTGATTTAGACGGTGCAATTGCTGGCGAGTCTTTAAATTTGCCCGTCATTGAAAAAATCTGCAAGGCGGTACGTATTCCTGTGCAAGTGGGAGGAGGAATTCGTTCACTTGTAACGGTGGAGAAGTTATTGTCAGCAGGTGTAGAAAAAGTGATTTTAGGAACAGCAGCTCTTTATGATAAGTCATTTTTAGAGGAAGCAGTTCGTCTATATAAAGAGAAAATCATTGTTGGAATTGATGCGAAAAATGGTTTCGTAGCAACGAGAGGTTGGCTTGATCTATCTGAAATTTCTTACGTTAGTTTAGCGAAACAAATGGAAAGTTTAGGTGTTCAAACGATTGTGTTTACAGACATTTCGAAAGACGGGACGCTTGCAGGTCCAAATTTTGAACAATTAGCGATACTTCAAAAAAGTGTGGGCATTCGTCTCATCGCCTCTGGAGGAGTGGCATCTATTCAAGATGTGAAAAAGTTAAATGATATGAATATATATGGTGTCATAATTGGAAAGGCGCTTTACGAGAAAACGATTGATTTAGAAGAAGTATTACAGGTAACGAAGTTATGTTAGCGAAACGAATTATTCCATGTCTAGATGTGAAAGAAGGGCGAGTCGTAAAGGGTGTAAATTTTATAGGATTACAAGATGTCGGTGATCCGGTTGAAATAGCTGAAGCATATAACGAGGCAGGGGCAGATGAAATCGTATTTTTAGATATTACGGCGACTCATGAAGGAAGAAAAACGATTATAGATGTTGTAGAAAAAACAGCAGCAAAAGTATTTATTCCTCTTACGGTTGGCGGGGGGATATCAAGTGTAAAAGATATGTACAATTTACTAAGAGCTGGGGCAGACAAAGTTTCAATAAACTCAGCGGCAGTGCGAAACCCGAAGTTAATAGAAGAAGGGGCAGAACACTTTGGATCACAATGTATTGTCGTGGCAATTGATGCTAGAAAAGTAGCAGAAGGTAAATGGAACGTATATGTCAACGGCGGAAGAGTTGACACAGGAATGGATGCCATAGAATGGGCGAAGCGTGTTGTTAAACTTGGGGCAGGTGAAATTTTGTTAACGAGTATGGATGCAGATGGAACGAAAAGCGGATATGACCTTCGTTTAACAGAAGAAATTTCAAAAAGTGTTTCTATTCCAGTCATCGCATCAGGAGGCTGTGGTCATACGGATCATATTATAGAAGTTTTTCAAAAGACAACGGTTGATGCAGCGTTAGCGGCATCCATCTTTCATTATGGTGAGGCGACAGTGCAGAGTGTAAAGCGAAAATTAAGAGATGCAAATATTGAGGTGCGGTTATGAAACCTAATTTTTCAAAAGGATTAATACCGGCAATTGTCATCGAAGAAGGTACGAAAGACGTTTTAATGCTAGCTTATATGAATGAAGAAGCATATAAAAAAACGTTAGAGACGAAAAGAACATGGTTTTATTCTCGTTCGAGGCAGTCGTTATGGAATAAGGGGGAAACATCAGGGAATGTTCAATATGTGCAATCTTTATATTTAGATTGTGATCAAGATTCAATTGTTGTGAATGTGAAACAAGTAGGACCTGCTTGTCATACGGGAGAGAAGACATGTTTTCACTATCAAATTATATAGGGGGATACATATGGAAAATGCCTTTAAGTTGCTGTATAAAACAATTGAAGAACGAAAGGGAAGCCCACTTCCTGAATCGTATACAAATTATTTATTTTCAAAAGGAGAAGATAAAATTTTAAAGAAGATTGGTGAAGAGTGTGCTGAAGTAATTATCGCATGTAAAAATAATGATAAAGAAGAAGTAGTGAAAGAAATGGTTGATGTATTTTATCACTGTTTCGTTTTATTAGCTGAAAAAAATATTGCATTGGAAGATGTGATGCGAGAGGTGAAAGAACGAAATGGAAAGCTTTCGAGAGTTGGGGATAGAAGGGAAATAGATACATTATAAGGGGGAATGTATATGAAAGTAGATTATCATCTTCACTTAGAAGAAGGACCGTATTCAATAGGATGGCTTGCTAAAATAAATGAAGCGTTGGAATGTTATGAACCGCTTCAAGAAAGACATTCTATTGATTGGCTTATGAAAACACAAGAGCGTTTGCAAAAGCGTGTGAAGGAAGGGCCATTTACAACAGAATGGATAGATCTATATTTAGAAGAAGCTGTGCGAAAAGGAATAAAAGAAGTGGGAATTGTTGATCATCTATATCGTTTTCATGAAGCAAAAGGATATTATGAAAAATATGTAGATATTAGTGATTCTAAGCTCGGTCGTATACAGAAAGAATGGTTAGATCAAGTAAGGGTAGTTTCACTGTATGATTTTACAAAGGCAATTGAAGAGGCGAAAGAACGATGGGGGAAAAGAGGTGTCACACTTAAACTTGGAATTGAAGCGGATTATTTTATTGGTTGTGAAGGAGAGTTAAAAGAATTATTAGCGCTAGGAGACTTTGATTATGTAATTGGTTCCGTTCATTTTCTAAATGGCTGGGGATTTGATAATCCAGATACGAAAGAATATTTTGAGGTGCATGACCTACGCGCGTTATATGATATGTTTTTTAAAACAGTTGAGAGTGCGATTCGTACCGAGTTATTTGATATTATCGCTCATCTTGATAATATAAAGGTATTTAATTATCGATTGGATGAGAATGAACAGCTTTCTTATTATGAGGAAATTGCCTGTGCATTAGTAGAAACGAATACGGCAACAGAAATAAATGCAGGATTATACTATCGTTATCCTGTTCGTGAAATGTGCCCAAGTCCACTATATTTACAAGTATTAGCTAAGTATGGTGTTCCAATTACGATTTCTTCGGATGCCCATTACCCAAATGATTTAGGGAATTATGTACAAGAAAATATACAAACATTACGAGCTCACGGTGTTACTCAGGTTGCAACATTTACGAAGCGAGCAAGAGTAATGAGGTCGCTTGAAGAAGAAGTAACAAATTCAAAATGAAACGCAATTTTTTGATGAAAACTGTCCTTTTTGTTCAAAATAAGAAAGAATGAAAAGGAGGGTAAGAAATGGCGAAACAACAAAACAAACAAAATGTACAAGGTGCACAGCAACAAGCTTATACTTCTGAAACGAATGCTGCATCTCAATCGGTTATTGAGGAGCAAATTAGCGATACGGTTGCAGAAGGAACTATTGATGTGAAGCTTGGAAAAGAATCGCAGGAAAAAGCGTAAGAAGAGGGGAGAGTTGCATCTCCTCTTTTTTCATGGAAAAGTGTCGATTTTCAAAACTATAATCAAATTCCTTGGTTTTTATATGTGGATTTCTTACAATGAAATATAAGAGATGTCTTATTTTCTATAGAAGAGGTGTTAGTAGTGGCAAAAATATTAGTAGCGGGAAAAATTCCGGAAATTGGATTAGAACTATTAAAAGATCATAATGTAGAAATGTACAATAAAGAGGAGTTAATTTCTATAGATGAATTAACAGAGCGTGTAAAAGATAAAGATGCATTGTTAAGTTTACTTTCGACAAAGGTGCCAAAAGAAGTTATTGATGCAGCGCCTCATTTAAAGATTGTTGCAAACTATGGTGCTGGTTACGACAATATTGATTACACGTATGCGGGCGAAAAAGGAATTGCAGTTACGAATACACCGAAAGTATCAACGGAAGCGACTGCAGAATTAACATTTGCACTTCTTTTAGCAGCGGCGCGTAGAATTCCTGAAGGGGATACGTTATGTCGTACGACTGGATTTAACGGATGGGCACCGTTATTTTTCTTAGGACGAGAAGTCCATGGTAAGACAATCGGAATTATAGGTCTTGGAGAAATCGGGAAGGCTGTTGCAAAACGTGCGAAAGCATTTGGAATGGATGTTTTATATACAGGGCCAAATCGTAAGCTTGAAGCTGAAAGTGAACTGGGAGCAACGTATGTGACGTTGGAAGAATTATTACAAACAGCAGACTTTATTACAATTAACTGTGCTTATAATCCGAAATTACATCATATGATTGATGAAGAGCAGTTTAAAATGATGAAGAAAACAGCGTATATTGTAAATGCTTCACGTGGACCAATTATGAATGAAGCAGCACTTGCTCATGCATTAAAAACGAATGAAATTGAAGGAGCAGCTCTTGACGTGTTTGAATTTGAACCGAAAATTACAGAAGAGCTAAAAGAATTAAAGAATGTAGTACTTGCTCCACACGTAGGGAATGCAACATTTGAAACTCGTGATGCGATGGCTGAAATGGCTGTCAGAAATATTTTAGCTGTATTAAACGGCGAAGAGCCAGTAACACCTGTAAATCAAAAGGTATTAGTTACAAAATAAAAAGAAACCTTCCGGACTCGGAAGGTTTTCTTATTTTTCTTTATTGGCTTTTTTAGACGGTCTTTGTCTAATGAATTGAGATAACATGTACAAAATATATAGTGGAATGGCAATGAATAAGAAAACAGAAAAATTTCCAAATCCTGTTTGATACATTGTAATAATGATTCCAACTAAAAATAGTGTAATAATGATGCTATATCGTGGAATTGGTACATCTTTTAAACTCGGGATACGAATGCGGCTCACCATTAAAAATGCGAACGTTACAAATACGGTAATAAGAACGATTTTTGGAATGGTATGTGAAAATAATGTTAAGAAAGCAACAAGCCCTCCCGCTGCTGTAATCGGTACTCCAGTGAAATATTTCATTGAAGTAGAAGATGGTGTTACATTAAATCGTGCTAAACGATATGCTCCGAAAAGAGGGAATAATCCCGCTATGTATAATCCGATGATTCCGTAGTTTGAGAAAGATGTGTAATACATTAAAACAGCTGGTGCTGCACCAAATGTTACGACATCTGCAAGCGAGTCGAGCTCTTTTCCCATTTGTGAATCAACACGTAATAAACGAGCAACACGACCATCAAGACTATCTAACATCATCCCGATAAGTACTAAAATAGCAGCTGATTTATAATATCCTAAAGATGCATAGCCGATTGATAAAAATCCGCTATATAAATTTCCGAGCGTAAATAAGTTTGGAATAGCTGCTCTATACAAAATCTGATCCCTTGCTTTCTGTAATAAATTCTTAATTAGTGTATGAAAGTTTACTTATTTTATCATACCATAAATTTATTCCTCATACGAAAGAAATTACCAATTTGTGAAAGATTTCATAGAAGGATGGTTCGAAAATTAAGTGAAAATAAAAAGAGGAAGCAACTTGTATAAAGTTGCTTCCTTTACTATTCAAATTTCGTTGTCATCGTTCCGGTTTTATATCGATTATTAGGATCGAAGCGTAATAAATCTCCATAAATTAATTTATCGGAGAGTTTTAATTCTGTTTTTGCTTTTTCAATATACGGCTGACATAACGTCATGTCAGCTTCTTCACCCGTACTTCTTTTGTAGCACATATTTTTTGTATAAACATACTCTTCAGAAACAAAGCTACCATCACGCATTACCATAAGCGGGTCTTTCTCTTTAATAAATAAGTCAGTTCCAAATTCAACGGATTTATTTGTTTTAATACCAAGTAAATGAAGGAGCGTTGGCTTAATATCAATTTGACCGGATACTTTAGAAACAACTTTTCCTTCTTGGCCAGGCACATGAATAATAAGAGGGACTCGTTGTAATTGCATAGAATCGAATGGTGTAATAGTATCTTTTCCTAGGAACTGTGCCATAGCTGCGTTATGGTTTTCGGAAATACCGTAATGATCACCATAAATGACAATAACGGAATTATCATATAATCCTTCTTCTTTTAATTGTTGAATAAATAATTTAAGAGCTTCATCTGTGTAACGAACAGTTGGGAAGTAGCGGTTTACAACACCACTTTCCGAGTTGAATTCATCAACATATTGATCTTCCGGATTTAGAAGAAACGGAAAATGATTTGTTAATGTAATAAATTTTGTATAGAACGGTTGCGGTAAAGATTTTAGCTTTGGAATAGATTGTTCAAAGAACTCTTTATCTTTTAATCCCCAACCGACAGACATTTGCTCCGTTCCTGCGTAATCATTTAAATTAAAATAACGATCATATCCAAGCGCAGGATACATTACATCCCGATTCCAAAACGTTTTATCGTTTGAATGGAAGACGGCAGAAGAATATCCGTATTTCTTTAATTGTTCTGGTGTCGCTGTGTATTCATTTGTTGCATGAGTAAAGAATACAGAACCACGATCTAGCGGATAAAGTGAGTTTTCAACGATAAATTCAGCATCAGAAGTTTTGCCTTGTCCAGTTTGATGATAGAAGTTATCGAAATAGAAACTATCCTTAATAAATTCATTTAAAAATGGTGTAATTTCTTTTCCATTTATTTTTTTATTAATAACAAAGTTTTGTGTAGATTCCATTGAAATTAAAATTACATTTTTACCTTTTGCAGCTCCAAATAAGTTTTTATCAACTTGTTTGTCTTTTGAGTCTGTATAGTTTTTAATTTCAGAAAACCCATCTCCACTTGCAAATACACGCTCAGCTGAAGACTTGGATTGAAGCGTAATGTCAAATAGATGGTATGTGTATAAACCTAAATTCTTCACGACAGTTTGACGGTCAAATGAGCGCGAGAACATTTGTGGTTTATAAATAACTGATACAACAATTTGTAGTGCTAATAAAGCTGTTACACCGCTAAAGAAAGTTCGCTTCTCTGAGCGGGAAAGTGGTGTTTTGTCGCCAAATGATGGGAATTTACGTGAAATAAACATTAAAATAATTGCATCTGCAAATAAAAGTAATGTTTTGTACGTAAAGAGTTCTTTTATACTTGTCCCTAAATCAGCCATATTGTTTGTTTGGAATAAAACAGGGAAAGTAACGAAATCGTTATAGAACCCATAAAACATTGCGTTTCCAAATAAAATAAATGACAGTATAAAACTGATTCCAATTATAATTCGGTTTCGGTGCTTAGATGCAAGTAAAGCTAAGCCGAAAAATAAAAGTAACGCAGCTAGTGGATTGATAAAAAGCATGAATTCTTCAAAGAAATTATCAATTTTAATATCAAATGCTAGCTTGTACACAATATATGTTTTAATCCATAGTAAAACGACTGCAACGAGTGCAAATCGCAGTTTTGGAAACAGATGTTGTAGCATAATATACTCCTCTCCTAAAAAGCATGACAGTTCTTGTGAGTCAGTTTGCTTAACGACTCATTTTATATATACGAACAGTCCTTTGTTATTATGATTATTATACTATGAGTATCATTATACGAAAATAAAAGAAGGTTGTGGGCTTTTTTATAATAATCGAGTAGAAAAAGAGTGGTGGGAGACAATAAAACAGAATTTCTATGTATGATAATTATCGTACGCAGAAAGAATCGCGTGATAATACGGAGGTTATAATGCGAAAATTATTATATTTTATAGCATGCAGTAGTGTTATACTTTTTACTTCACCGAGTGTGTCGGTAGCCCAATATGATGCACCTCTTATGGAAGATGCACTTTATTCTGTTTTATTTCCAAAAATAAATAAAGCAATTGAAAAACAATATGGAAGTTTGAAACCTTATCAATGTCCTAAAATTATTAGTTTAAAAAAAGTGTATAGCGGTACATATTTATTTCAAGCAAGTATTGAAGTGACAAAGTATGAACGTGTTGCTGGGAAAATTGCTCCACCATTTGAGAAGGTAACGATTACATTTAATAACGAAGAAGGCGAATGGGAAGTGACAAAGATTTCAGTAAAGCGCTTACCAAATGATACGAAACTAAACTGTAAAAAAACAATATAAAAAATTGTTTGACAAATAAAATGGTCCTTTGGTATTGTTAATAGCAACAATTAGATGTTTGAAAATTAAATAGACTTACCTCATCTACTCTCAAAGGTAGAGGCCGCGATAGGAAAGAGTAAGCTATGGGAGATTTAATGGAATCTGTGATCATAGGTTGAAAGGGACTATTGCCGAAATATAAGAATAACCATCTTATTCATATATTGGGACTGCATTGAATAAATGTAGTACTGTCATAAGATTTATTTTATGGAGAGCTATTTGGAGATGTTGATGCGGTTTCTTATTTTGAGGAGATAACAACTCGTTTATTTTTTCAATATATATTTTTCCTAATAAGAAACGCGTGTGAACATTGTTCCGCGCGTTTTTTGTCTATCTAAAAGCGTGCTGCAATGAATAGAAGATTGGGGTTATGAGTTTTAGAGGAAATAAGGGAGGAATTTAAATGTATTTACACGGCACAAGCCGAATTAATGGGCAAGGACACTTAGAAATTGGAGGGTGCGATACGACGCAGCTAGCAAAGCAATACGGAACACCACTTTATGTATACGATGAAGAGTCTATTCGAGGAAAATGCCGAGCATTTCATCGTGCTTTTAAAGAAAGTGGTTTCTCTTATCAAGTAGCATATGCAAGCAAGGCGTTCTTGTGCATGGAGATGTGCCGAGTAGCTCGTGAAGAGAATATGTCATTAGACGTTGTTTCTGGGGGAGAATTATATACTGCGCTCCAAGCAGGATTTCCGGCATCACGTATTCATTTTCATGGAAATAATAAAACAGAAGAAGAAATAGTGATGGCTCTTCAGGCGAATATCGGTTGTTTTGTCGTAGATAATTTCTTTGAATTAGAAGTTTTACACGATTTAGCGATGCAACATGGGAAATTTGTGAACATATTAATTCGTGTAACGCCTGGAGTAGAGGCGCACACACATGAATATATTACAACAGGTCAAGATGATTCGAAATTTGGATTTGGTGTTTCAAACGGTCAAGCAATGCAGGCAATTGGATTTGCTTTACAAAAATCCAATTATAATGTGCTAGGAATCCATTCACATATTGGGTCGCAAATATTTGAAACAGCTGGTTTTGTTCGAGCAATTGAAGTTCTTCGCCAATTTTTAGAAGAAGTGAGAGAGCAAACAAACTATGTAGTAAAAGTGTTAAATGTAGGCGGGGGATTTGGAATACGTTACACAGAGTCAGATACACCATTAACTCTTGAGACATATGTGCGAGCTGTAACAAGTGCAGTGAGAGAACAATTTACTGTATGTGAATATCCATTGCCAGAAATATGGATTGAGCCAGGCCGTAGCATTGTAGGTGATGCTGGGACAACAATTTATACAGTTGGATCTGTGAAAGATATTCCTGGTATTCGGAAATATGTATCAGTCGATGGTGGAATGACAGATAATTTAAGACCTGCTTTATATAATGCGCGTTATGAAGCGATGTTAGCGAATCGAGCGAATGATGAGAATGAGGAACTCGTTTCGATTGCCGGGAAATGCTGTGAGAGTGGAGACATGTTGATTTGGGATATTCATTTACCGAAAGTCGCTGCTTCTGATTTACTAGCAGTTTCCTGTACAGGAGCATACGGGTACTCGATGGCGAATAATTACAATCGGATTCGAAGACCAGCCGTTGTCTTTGCAAAAGGCGGAACATCGCAAGTAGTTGTGGAACGCGAAACATATGAAAATATTATTGGGAACGATCGCATACGTATTAAAGAGCTTGTCTAAATAGGAAAAGGAGTTGTTCGAATGGGCAATTCCTTTTTTATAAAATAAAATAATTAAAATATATCGGAAAACTAGGATTGAAAAAAATCAGAATTGTGATAAAATACAAATACAAAGCTTATCAAGAGAAGCGGAGGGAACTGGCCCGAAGAAGCTCGGCAACCTGCTTATAGAAAGCAAGGTGCTAAATCCAGCAAAATGGGATCCATTTTGAAAGATAAGGTAAAATATATTACCGAACAGTCTTTTCGAAATGGGAAAGATTTTTTTTATGAATAAAAAGGGGGGCTGTTCGCGTGAGTGTACGGGAACATTTTGATGAAGTATCCGAGAAGATTGAAGCGATGCTTGCTGATATGAAATATGGTTCAATTACAATTGTTGTGCAAGATGGGAAAGTAATTCAGTTAGAGAAAAGTGAAAAAGTACGTTTAAAGTGAAAAGCGCTGACTAGAAAAACTAGAGGCGGTTTTAACCTATTTTCATTAGGTTAAAACCGTCTTTTTGCTTTTACAGGGGGAAAAAACATGTTGACGTATGAAACGTGGGAAGAAAATGTTGTTTCGTTTTCGGAAGAAGATGAAACAAAAGGTGCGTTATCAGTATTAAATTGGGCTTATAAAGAATATAAAGATGAGGTTGTCTACGCATGTAGCTTTGGGGTGGAAGGTATGGTATTGCTACACATTATAAACCAAGTAAATCCATCTGCTAAAGTTGTATTTTTGGATACAAATGTTCATTTTCAAGAAACGTATGAATTAATTCGAAAAGTGCGGGAACGATTTCCTTCATTGAATATTATAGAAAAACAGCCAGAACTTACACTTGATGAACAGGCGAAGTTGCATGGTGAAAAACTGTGGGAGAGCAATCCGAATCTTTGTTGTAAGATTAGAAAAATTTTACCTTTAGAAAAATCATTAGTCGTGGAAAAAGCATGGATATCGGGCTTAAGAAGGGAACAATCAGAAACACGTAAGCATACAAAGTTTATAAATCAAGATCATCGTTTTCAATCTATTAAAGTTTGTCCACTCATTCATTGGACGTGGAAAGAAGTTTGGCGATATGTATACAAACATAGCTTGCCGTATAACCCGTTGCATGATGTTGGCTATCCAAGTATTGGGTGTGAGAAATGTACGTTACCTGTAGGGGATGGTGGCGATTCAAGAGATGGTAGATGGGCTGGAAAAGTGAAAACTGAATGTGGTCTTCATTACCAATAAGATGAATCTTGAAATAAAGCTAAGAGAGGATATAGAAAAATGAGCATAGTAAACGAATTAGTAAACCGTATAGATGAGACATATGACGTATCACAAATTGAAAAAGAAATTAAATTAGACAATATTGCGTTAAGTGATTTAGAACTATTGGCGACAGGTGGATATAGCCCCCTTACTGGTTTTTTAGGGAAGGAAGATTATGATTCTGTTGTAGAAACGCTTCGTTTAGCAAATGGTAGTGTGTGGAGTATACCGATTACATTACCGGTAACAGAAAAAGTCGCAGAAAGCCTGAAGGCTGGAGAGGAAGTAAAGCTTGTCAACAATGGAAATATATACGGTGTCATTCAAATAGAAGATATTTTTGTACCAGATAAAGAAAAAGAAGCGTTACTTGTATATAAAACAACGGATGAGGCTCATCCAGGAGTGAAAAAATTATATGAACGACCAAACGTTTACGTTGGAGGAACTATTATTCTAACAAAACGCTTTGAAAATAATCAATTTCCTTCTTATCATTTAGACCCAATTGAAACGAGGGAAGCATTTAAAAAACGTGGGTGGAAAACAGTGGTCGGATTTCAAACGAGAAACCCGGTACATCGTGCCCATGAGTATATTCAAAAATCTGCTCTTGAAATTGTAGATGGTCTCTTTTTAAATCCGCTCGTTGGAGAAACGAAATCGGATGATATTCCTGCTGATGTAAGAATGGAAAGCTATGAAGTACTTCTTCAAAACTATTATCCGAAAAATCGTGTCTTTTTAAGTGTATTTCCTGCTGCCATGCGTTACGCAGGACCAAGGGAAGCGATATTTCATGCGTTAGTAAGAAAGAATTTTGGATGTACCCACTTTATAGTAGGGCGTGATCATGCTGGAGTAGGAGATTATTACGGAACGTATGAAGCGCAAGAAATCTTCACAAATTTTACGATAGAAGAGTTAGGAATTACACCACTATTCTTTGAGCATAGTTTTTACTGCACGAAATGTGAAGCGATGGCTTCAACGAAAACATGTCCGCACGGAAAAGAAGATCATGTTATTTTATCGGGTACGAAAGTAAGAGAATTATTAAGAAACGGTGAGATTCCGCCAAGTACATTTAGTCGTAAAGAAGTAGTGGAAGTGCTAATTAAAGGCTTGAAAAAAGAAGTAGTAACAGAATAGGGAGAGAACGAGATGGATACGAATATTACTTGGCATACAGCTTCGGTTTCAAAAGATGAGAGAAGAGTGAAGAATGGACATCATAGTTTTGTAATTTGGTTTACTGGTTTATCAGCTTCGGGTAAATCTACAGTAGCGAATGCGGTCGCTCGTAAACTGTTTGAAAAGAATATTGGAAATTATGTGCTGGATGGGGATAACATTCGCCACGGTTTAAATAAAGACTTAGGATTTTCTGAAAGTGATCGCATGGAAAATATAAGACGTATTGGCGAAGTGGCAAAGTTATTTGTAGACCAAGGAGCAGTTGTCCTTACAGCATTTATTTCACCATTTCGAGTAGACCGCAAACAAGTAAGAGATTTATTAGCGGCAGATGAATTTATTGAAATTTTTGTGAAGTGTCCGATTGAAGAGTGTGAGAAACGTGATCCGAAAGGACTTTATAAAAAGGCAAGAAAAGGTGATATTAAGGATTTCACAGGTATTGATTCGCCTTATGAAGAGCCAGAGCTAGCGGAATTAATTGTAGAAACGCACAAATATTCTATTGAAGAATGTGCAGAACAAATCGTGAAGTACTTACAAGAGCGTAGTTTTATATAGGGGGATAAACAATGAGTTATGAAAAAGTATGGGCTAACAATGAAAAATTAAATCAGACCGAGAAAAATAAATTAGAAAAAGATGGCTTAGAAATTTTTAATGATATTCCTTACTATGCGGAAAATGGTTTCGAATCTATTCCGAAAGAAGAGTGGGATGCCTTTAAATGGGCAGGCTTGTATTTACAAAGACCGAAAGAAGCTGGTTATTTTATGATGCGGGTAAATATTCCGTCAGGGATTATTACAAATGCACAGGCAGAAGTACTTGCTTCTATCGCTGAAGATTATGGACGTAATGTAATAGATATTACGACGAGACAGGCGATTCAGTTTCACTGGTTAGAAATTCAGCAAATTCCAGATATTTTTAAAAGATTAGCAAGAGTTGGGTTATCTTCAGCGGGGGCTTGTGGTGATATAACGCGGAATATTACAGGTAATCCGCTTGCTGGCATTGATGCAAATGAACTATTCGATACAACGCATATTGTAAAAGAAGTATATGATTACTTCCAACATAATGAAGAGTTTTCTAACTTGCCACGTAAATTTAAAATGTCTATTAGTTCTAATATTTATAATTCAGCAAACGCAGAAATTAACTGTGTTGCATTTACGCCTGCAACGAAAGAAATAGATGGTGAGAAAAAAGTTGGTTTTCATATAAAAGTAGGTGGAGGATTATCAGCTCGACCGTATTTAGCTGATGAATTAGATGTATTCGTTTTACCAGAAGAAGTGAAGGCGGTGGCGATTGCGATTGCTACTATATTCCGTGATTTTGGATATCGTGAAAAACGTCATTTAGCTCGGTTGAAATTTCTTGTTGCGGACTGGGGAGCAGAGAAATTTAAAGAGAAACTAATAGAGTATACAGGGCCTTTACAAAGTAAAGGGGAAAGTGCACTCAAAGGATGGAATGCAGGCTATTTTTATGGTGTTCAAGACCAAAAACAAAAGGGATTAAAATATGTAGGTTTTAATGTACCGGTAGGTCGTTTACATGCAGAAGAAATGTTTGAGATTGCAAGAATCGCAAAGCAATATGGAAATGGACAAATTCGTACATGTAACTCGCAAAACTTCATTATTCCGAACGTTCCTCCAGAAAATGTAAAAGGATTACTTAGTGAACCGCTGTTTGAAGCGATATCTGCTAGCCCGAAATCATTTATTGGTCATGCGGTTTCATGTACCGGTATTGAATATTGTAATCTTGCACTAGTAGAAACGAAAGAAAGATTACGAAAAATTGCAGAATACTTAGATACACAAATTGCACTCGATGTTCCAGTTCGAATTCATATGGTAGGCTGCCCGAATTCATGTGGTCAACGTCAAATTGCTGACATTGGGCTACAAGGGGTGAAAATGAAAACGAAGGAAAAAGGTATTGTTGAAGCGTTTGAAATATACGTAGGTGGAACATTGTTAGATGGCGGTGCCTACAATCAAAAGTTAAAAGGAAAAATAGATGGCGAGGATCTACCTGATGTACTCGCATCATTTATAAGTTATTTCAAAGAGAATAAATTACCAGCCGAAACATTTTATGATTTTGTAGGTCGTGTTGGTGTAGACATATTACAAATAGCGTTAAATAACGTGTTAGAAGAAGTCATAGCGTCTTAGGGGGGACAATATGGATTTATATCGATTTGAAGCTGTATTAGTGAGTGATATTGTTCCGATTGTTGTTGTTGCTCAAAGTGAAGAACAGGCATTTAAGCTTGCGGAGATTGAGCTTGAAAAACATTTTTTACCGTTGCCAGAGGTAAAAGAGATTTCTTTGTTTGAAAAAAAGAAGATTCGAAAAGGTGCAGCATTTGTTATTCATGAGTAGAGATTAGTAATACGAAAAAATAAAAACTTCCATTCTTATATACGAATGGAAGTTTCATTTTAATAGTAGAAATGAGGAGAGATGATGGGGAAGGTTTATATTGTTGGAGCGGGTCCTGGCGATCCAGATTTAATTACTGTTAAAGGGTTGAAATGTATTGAGAAGGCAGATGTTATTTTATACGATCGCCTTGTGAATAAAGAGCTGCTTTCACACGCAAAGCCTGACGCGGATTTAATTTATTGCGGGAAACTCCCGAATTATCACACGATGAAGCAAGAAACAATTAATACATTTCTTATTAAGTATGCGAAAAAAGGGAAAGTTGTAACGAGGCTTAAGGGCGGCGATCCATTTGTATTTGGTAGAGGGGGAGAAGAAGCGGAAGCATTAGCAAAGCAAGGTGTACCATTTGAAATCGTCCCAGGTATTTCATCTGGAATAGCTGCACCTGCTTATGCTGGTATTCCAGTGACGCACCGTGATGCAAGTGCAAGTTTTGCTATTGTGACTGGGCATAGGAAAGAAGGTGCTGAAGAAGAAGTGAAATGGAAAAGTTTAGCGAAAGGTGTAGAGACTTTAGCGGTATATATGGGGGTTAGTAATTTGCCCTACATATGTGAGCAACTTATGAAGCATGGAAAAGATAAAAGTACGCCAGCTGCTATTATTGAGCAGGGGACGACGTCTATGCAACGCACAGTTGTTGGAACGTTAGGGACAATTGTAGATGTTGCGAAAAAAGAGCAAATTCAAAATCCGAGTATGATTGTAATTGGAGAGGTTGTCCGTTTTAGAGAAAAAATTCATTGGTTTGAGAAGCAGACAGAAAATGCTTATCAAGTAAGTGGAGTGTTGTAAAATGAAAGCCGTCTTATATATATGTCATGGAAGTCGTTTGAAGACAGCGAAAGAAGAGGCGATTCAATTTATTACATCGTGCATGAGCCGTATAGAAGCGACTATTCAAGAAGTTTGTTTTTTAGAGTTAGCGAATCCTTCTATTGAAGATAGTTTTCGTACATGTGTGAAGCGTGGGGCCACTGAGATTATTGCTATCCCTGTTTTTTTATTAGCGGCAGGTCATGTAAAAAAAGATATCCCTTTTGAATTGGAAAAGTTAACCAATCAATTTTCGGATGTTAAAGTGACCTATGGTAATCCGTTTGGTGTATCAGAAACACTTGTTAAATCGGTGTATAGCGGAAGTGGCATCGAACAGGAAGATAAAAATGAAGTGACGTTACTTCTTGTTGCAAGAGGGAGCAGTGATCCTGAAGTATTAAGAGATATAAACTGGATTGCTTCTTTATTTCAAACAAAAGAGAAGGTTAAAAAAGTAGAAGTTTGTTATTTAGCGGCTGCAGAGCCAAAATTTGAGGAGAAGTTAAAGGAAGTTGTAGAACGAAAAGAAAAGAACATCGTTGTACTGCCTTACTTGTTATTTACAGGTTTACTTATGAAACATATTGAGAAAGAAGTGCGCCAATATGAAGTGGAAGAGATAAAAATTAGTCCATATTTAGGGAAGAATGAAGCGTTTCAAGATATGTTAATTCAGAAAACGACGGAGTTATTGAAAGGAGATCAGTATGTATCCACTTACAGTGCGAGTTAATGAGAAACGCGTTGTTGTTATTGGCGGGGGAAAAGTTGCAGGATTTAAAATTATTCCTTTACTCAAACAGGGTGCGGATATAGTTGTGATAAGTCCAGAATTAGATGCGAATTTAGTAAAACTTGTGGAAGAAAAGAAAATTCGTTGGTATCAAAGAGAATATGAAAAAAGTGATATTAAAAGTGCTTTTTTAGTTGTTGCAGCGAGTAGTGATTCAATATTAAATGAACAAGTTGCTGAAGATGCCGCTGAGAATCAATTAGTAAATGTTATTACAAATCCGGAAAGTGGTAATGTTCATTTTCCGGCAGCGATTCATCGTGGTTTACTTAATATAGCAGTTTCTACTGGGGGAGCGAGCCCGAAGCTCGCAAAAAAAATTCGAGATGATATTGCAAATAAATATGATGAGACATATGAATCGTATTTAGATTTTTTATATGAAGTAAGGTTGAAGTTAAAAGATTTACAGTTAGAAAAGAGGGAACGAAATATATTGCTCCAAGAAGTGTTGAAATCAGTATATGTGCAAAATGAGGGGAAAAGAGAAAGTTTTTTACGTGAGTTAGAGGAAAAGGTTTTAAAATAATAAAAGATAAAGTGCGCTTTACAAATATAAAAATATAATTTATAATCACAAGTAACTTCAATAGATGAAATCGATGAGCAAGAAGAGTACGTATATTTGATGCGTTCAGAGAGCTGGGGTTAGGTGGGAGCCCGGTACGATAAAATATACAGAATGGGCTTGCGAGAGGTATGTTGAACATTGTAGTAGGCAACCCGGGTTCCGCCGTTAAAAGGATAGAGTATCGGAATTATTCCTGTACTTGAACAAGTGGGATTTATCAATCCAATTGAGGTGGTACCACGGTATTTACATTACATATATCGTCCTCTACATGCATATTTGCGTGTAGGGGACTTTTTTATTTTCTAAAGGAGGTGTGCGAGTATGAAATGAAAGTGTATAATTAACAAAAGTTTAAATATTCAGAAAAGGAGAAATTATGATGAAAGAAACACAGCAATGGACGTCGAAAATAGGCTTTGTACTCGCAGCAGCCGGAGCCGCAGTAGGTCTTGGTGCGATATGGAAATTTCCATATGTTGCAGGTAATGGCGGGGGAGGCGCATTCTTCCTTGTATTTTTACTATTAACTTTATTTATAGGTATGCCTCTTCTAATAGCGGAGTTTGTTATTGGACGTAGCACGCAAAAAGAGGCGGTTACAGCTTATAAAGTACTAGTGCCAAATAGCAAATTATATCCTTGGATTGGTCGTATGGGAGTTGTTACTTGTTTTAGTGTACTATCTTTTTATAGTGTTGTAGGTGGATGGATTTTACTTTATTTATATTATAGTGTGACAGGAAGTTTCTGGAATGGTGCAGCTGATTATGGACAATTGTTCGGTGAAACGATTTCAAATCCATTAAGTGCGATTGGAGCACAATTTATCTTTATGCTTTGTACGATTTTTGTTGTAAGTAAAGGTGTAGAGAAAGGTATAGAAAAGGCAAGTAAGTACATGATGCCGCTATTATTTATTTTATTTATTGCGATTATTGTTCGTGCGTTAACACTCGATGGTGCTTTTGCTGGAGTAGAGTTCTTCTTAAAACCAGATTTTTCAAAGCTTACAGCAGATACAATTTTATATGCGATGGGACAATCTTTCTTCTCGCTAACTGTAGGTGCCTCGGTAATGGTAACGTATAGTTCGTATTTAAAGAAAGAGGAACATTTAGCGAAATCGGCAACATCTATTGTAAGTTTAACTGTTTTTGTTACAGTACTTGCAGGATTAGCAATTTTCCCAGCGATTTTCGCATTAGGAGTTAAACCGACTGAAGGACCGGGATTACTGTTTATCGTCCTTCCAGCAGTATTTGCAAAAATACCATTTGGTCAATTTTTCTTTATTATGTTTTTAATTTTATTCTTCTTTGCGACTTTAACATCAGCAATTTCAATGCTTGAAATTGTAGTAGCATCTGTTGCGAAAGGTAATGAGAAGAAGCGTCCGTCAGCATCATTATTAATTGGTATTCTTATTTTTGCAGTCGGTATTCCATCAGCGTTATCATTTGGGATTATGAGTGACGTGAAAATATTTGGGAAAACATTCTTTGATTTAGTCGACTTTTCGGTAAGTAACGTATTGCTGCCGTTAGGAGTACTAGCTATTTCATTATTTGTACCAAATAAAATGAGTAAAGAGTTGTTGATGAAAGAATTAGAAGTGACGGAAACGAAAGGGAAAACGTTATTTAACATTTGGTTCTTCTTACTTCGTTATGTTATTCCGGTAACTGTAATAATTGTATTTTTAAATGCGATAGGTGTATTTAAAATGTTTGCATAAAAAAAGGCGGGGATCTCCCGTCTTTTTTTATGTTGATGAATGTAATAGACGATTATAAGCTTTATAGGCTGTGGTGACTGCGAGGAATGAACCGATTAAAAATAAAACTGAGCCGCCAAATGTAAATATCCGGCCAATATACGTTTCTCTAGCTTCTTCTATTTTTTGTTGTAATTGCGTATTCATATGGATCACCTCGTAAACTATAGGCATTTAGTTATAGTCTATGTAGAATGCCTATATTGTGTGAAGTGTAAATGAAAAACCTCGGTAGGCACCGAGGTTTTTTATAATCCGATATAAGGAGATGGGTCAACTGCGTTTGTCTTGCCGACATTCCATTCTCCAAGATGAAGTTCGAAGTGTAAATGTTGTCCGTATGATTGGCCCGTATTCCCCATAAATCCAAGCTGATCGCCTTGTTTTACAGTTTGTCCATTCGATACAGAACGACTATTCATATGAGCATATACTGTCGTATATGTTTTTCCGTTTATACGGTGAGATAAATACACTACGTTTCCGTAACTAGATGATAATTCTGAGCGAATAACAACGCCATCTGCAGCAGCGATAATTGGAACCGTTCCCGAAGCAGCGATGTCAATTCCTTTATGGTTATCTAAAGAACGTACACCAAATCCGGAAGTTTTTGATCCAGCTGCTGGTTTGATAAAACCACCGATATTTGTATCATGTGGTGTTGGGGCCGCTTGAGCAGATTTAGTAGCTTGTTGTTTGCGAGCCTCTTCTGCCTGGCGGGCTTCTTCCGCTTTACGAGCTTCTTCCGCCCGTTTTTCTTCTTCAATTGCTTTTTGAACAGCTTGACGTTGATTTTCTAAAATGCCCTTGGATTCTTCTAATCCTTCAATCTCTGAATCTACTTTTGCTACTTTCGTATGTAGATCGTTAATAAGAGTTTGTTGCTGCTGTTGGTTATTTTGTAATTCTTGTTGTTTTTGTTCTAGTTTTTGTTCAGAGTCTTTCAGTTGTTGTTCTTTTTTCTCAACAGCCTCTTTTTCTGTCGTTACAGCATTTTGATCAGATGTTTGTTTTTTTACAATATCTGTATCGTTGTTTAATATTAAACTTACGGAGTACATATTATCAACAAGATCAGCAATGTTTGTAGAGTTTGTTAATACTTCTGTAATGATATTTGTACGCGGTTTTTCTTGCATAGATTGTAATCGTTGTTTAATAACTTCCTGACGTGTATCTATGTTTGTTTGTAATTGTTCTATATGTTTCTTTTTGTCAGTAATTACTTGTTGTGTTTTGCTAATTTCTTTTTTTGTATCGTTTAATTCAGTCTCATTTTTATTAATGGAAGTAGTTAATTCATCAATTTTCTTCTGTAATTCTTGAATTTCTTTTTCTATTTGTTCTTTCTCGACTGATTTATTTTGTAAGTCACTTTGTTTGCCTTCTAATTCAGATTGAATGTTAGATAATTTATCTTGATTCGTTTCAGCGTATACGGGTGAAAGTAACGGGGAAGCAAAAATCGTTCCTGCTGCTAAAACACTAAACGCTGCAAATTTCTTTTTCATTGTTGTCTGACTCCTTTCCCTATGAATGTTATATATCATAAGAAGAAGGGTGTCTATCGTTGTAATCATAATGTAAAGAAAATTTTATAAAATTGCTAAGTTTTGTCGGAATTTATCATTTTTCAACTGTAATTGTCATAGTGCTTACATTTTATTCATATGTGTAACAAAGGTATATTTTGGAATTTTCCTGTAAAATGAAGGAGGAAAGTAATCGTTTTTATGAGGTGAAATATTACTTGGAAAGCTAATAAAACACTAGTGAGGAATCGTTCTCATGTGAGGTTTTCTGACATGGGTCTACTTTTTGTCAAGAAAATTATTTGCGTTCGGGCAAAGTTATTTTGTTGTCAGATTTAAATTTTTGATTTATGATTTTTAACAGGGACAAAATGTAGTGAATTGTCGAATAATATGTAATACTCTTAATTTCTTAGTTTTATAGAGATAGAATGAGAGATAGAGTGACACATCGAAGAGGGGGTTACAACAAATATGAAAAGAATAGGACTAGCATGGCAAATATTAATAGGACTTGCGCTTGGTATTGCGGTTGGGGCGATTTTCTTTGGCAATCCAGCAGTGGTGAGTTATTTACAACCAATTGGTGATATTTTCATCCGATTAATTAAAATGATCGTTGTGCCAATTGTTGTAGCAAGTATTGTTGTTGGGGTTGCTGGTGTTGGCGATGTTAAAAAACTAGGTCGACTAGGCGGAAAAACAATTATTTACTTTGAAATCATTACAACAATTGCAATTATTGTCGGTCTATTAATAGCGAATATTTTCCAACCAGGAAAAGGCGTAAATATGGAGCAGTTAACAAAGACAGATATTTCGAAATATACACATACGACAGAGCAAGTACAAAGTCATTCATTTGCAGATACATTTGTAAATATTGTTCCAACGAACATTATGAAGTCGTTAGCTGACGGAGATATGCTAGCTATTATCTTCTTCTCTGTACTATTTGGTTTAGGTGTAGCAGCAATTGGTGAAAGAGGAAGACCAGTTCTTCAATTTTTCCAAGGTGTAGCTGACGCAATGTTTTACGTAACAAACCAAGTTATGAAATTTGCGCCATTTGGTGTATTTGCACTAATTGGTGTTACAGTTTCTACATTTGGTCTTGCTTCATTAATTCCATTAGGGAAATTACTAATTGTCGTATATGGAGCAATGATCTTCTTCGTCGTAGTTGTCTTAGGACTTACAGCGAAAATATTTGGAATTAACATTTTCCAATTCTTTAAGATTTTAAAAGACGAGCTGATTTTAGCGTATTCTACAGCAAGCTCAGAAACAGTTTTACCAAAAATCATGGAGAAAATGGAGAAATTCGGTTGTCCGAAAGCAATTACATCTTTCGTTATTCCGACAGGTTATTCATTTAACTTAGATGGATCAACTTTATATCAAGCAATTGCGGCTATTTTCTTAGCGCAAATGTACGGTATTGATTTATCTATTACACAACAAATTACATTGTTGCTTGTATTAATGGTTACATCAAAAGGGATCGCAGGTGTACCGGGCGTATCATTCGTTGTATTATTAGCGACACTTGGTACAGTAGGTATTCCACCTGAAGGCTTAGCGTTCATTGCTGGTATTGACCGTATTTTAGATATGGCTCGTACAGCAGTTAACGTTGTAGGAAACTCTTTAGCAGCTGTAGTTATGTCTAAGTGGGAAGGTCAATATGACGCTGAAAAAGGACAAGCTTATTTAAAAGAGATTTCTGAAAAGGGTCAAGCGGCTTAATTATAATATGAACAAGCTCTCACATAATATGTGGGAGCTTTTCTGTATATAGAAGAGGAGCAGACATAATGAAACGAAAATATGGTGACGGTTCTTCGTGGAAGAGACTAATAGAAAAGAGTTATACGGTTAAGCAAGTGGAAGAGGGAATGCTCGGAATACTGGATATAAAAAAGGTGAGAGAGCCTAGTTGTAAAGAATATGATGGTGAAGAACTTTGTATTGCAGCAAATCAGTATACGTGGATTCAATATTTCATAGACGGGAAAAACTTTGCGATTACCGCTATGTTAGATGATCAGAAAAAATTAGTGCAATATTATATCGATGTGGCGAAAGAATATAAAATAGACGATCGTGGTTTACCGTATTTTGATGATTTATATTTAGATGTAGTATTATTATCTAGCGGTAAGGTGTATGTATTAGATGAAGAGGAGCTAGAGGATGCTTATAAAAGTGGTGATGTCACGAAGGAAGAGTATGAGCTAGCTTGGCACACTACGAAATGGATATTAGCAACAATAAAAAATAGTGAATTTTATTGGATTTCAATATTGGAAGAAGAAATCGAAAAGTTAAAATGATTGTTGTATTCGAATTTTTGTATAATTACCAAAAAAATCTATACAAAAAATAATTGACTTTTGTTTTGTAAGCGAGTAAAGTTAGGGAAGAAATTATTATTAAAAAATAAATATGAAACCTTCTTATAAAGAGAGGCGGAGGGACTGGCCCTACGATGCCTCGGCAGCGGACTCGATTTCAGAGTGCTGTGCCAAATCCAGCAAGCGTGTGCTTGAAAGATGAGAAGAGTGTTTCTTATAGATGTATAAGACCTCTTCTCATCGGAAGAGGTCTTTTGTTATTCATTAGAAAAAGGTTGAAACTAGGGAGAGATGGTACTTTGAAAGAAACGAGAGGAAATGGTTTAGCTTTATTACCACTTGGAATATTTTTGGCGCTATTTATTGGTTCTGGAATTATTACAGGTGATTTCTATAAATTGCCGATACTTGTAGCGATTTCAATTGCTGTAGGAGTCGCTTTAGTGATGAATCGTAAAGAAAGTTTTAATGTGAAAGTAGAGCGGTTCGCTAAAGGTGCAGGAAATCCGGATATTATGATTATGGTATTAATTTTTGTGCTTGCAGGTGCGTTTTCTGAAACTGCTAAAGGAATGGGCGGAGTAGACTCAACTGTTAATTTAGCGTTAACTATTTTACCGCCAGGATTTATCGTAGCTGGAATCTTTGTTATTGGTGCATTTATTTCATTAGCGATGGGAACTTCAATGGGAACAATTGCAGCATTAGCGCCGATTGCTGTAGGTATTAGTGGTCAAACTGATATCTCAATTGCGCTTGCAATGGCTACTGTTGTTGGCGGAGCGATGTTTGGTGATAATTTATCATTTATTTCAGATACAACAATCGCAGCTGTTCGTTCACAAGGAACAGAAATGAAAGATAAGTTTAAAACGAACTTTTTAATTGTGTTACCAGCGGCTATTATTACAATTGTACTATTAGTAATAGTTACTTCAGGAAGTGACACGCAGATTAAAGCACATAGCTTTGATTGGATAAAGATTTTACCGTACGCAGGAGTACTTATTACAGCGCTACTTGGCTGGAATGTACTTATTGTATTAACTGGTGGAACTGTACTATCTGGTGTTATCGGCCTTATAGATGGAAGTTACACGTTAGAAAGTTTCTTTAAAAGTGTAACGACTGGAATGGGCGGTATGATGGAGTTAGTATTACTTGCTATATTAATTGGCGGTATGGTTGAATTAATCCAATATAATGGTGGTATTCAATATTTAATGAATGTATTAACACGTAATATTCGTTCGAAAAAAGGAGCGGAATTTGGTATTGCTGGTTTAGTGAGTATGACGAATATGTGTACAGCGAATAATACGATTTCAATTATCTTTACAGGCCCGCTTGCAAAAAATATTGCAGATCAATATGAAATAGATCCTCGTAAATCAGCGAGTGTATTAGATCTTTTCTCATGTTGTGTGCAAGGATTAATTCCGTACGGTGCCCAAATGTTAACGGCAGCAGGATTTGCAGCGTTATCTCCGGTTGAATTGTTGCCATATGCATTTTATCCAATCTTAGTTGGAGTATGTGGGATTGTTTCTATTTTAATTGGGTTTCCAAGGTTTTCGAAAGTAGCTGAGAAAAAAGAGTATCATAAAACAGCTTAATTTAATATGAATGTTAGTAATTAAAAAACGTGCAGAGAATAGACTCTGCACGTTTTTTTGCGTAAAGGGCTGAATATGACTCGGTCTTAAGTCTGAGTTAAAAACGGTTCTTAAGCTCGTTATGGAAAGATGAAAAAATAGTTAAGATAAGAGTATCAAATCGAAGGGAGGCAAGCACAAGATGAAACAATTTCTAGCGTTTATCGCAGCCGGTATTTTGGCTTTAATTGCTCTTGGTAGTCTTGCTGGTATTGTAGGATTCGCAATCGGAGCAGGAGTTGTATATTGGAGCTATAAATCATTTGTGCGAGCTAAATCATTTTTTGGAAAGTTAGCTTGGGGTATTGTTGGTTTAATCGGTTTATCCATTGCACTTTCTCATTCGCCAGCATTAATCGGTATCGCTGCTTTAGTGGTTTTATACTACGGATACCGTGAGTGGAAAAAAGAAAAAGATGTAGTTGTTGAATCTGCTCCAGAAAGTTCTAAACCATATAGTAACTTTGAAGATGAGTGGAACAAATTAATGAAAAACTAAAACAATAAATCAAATTATAAATAAAGTAGAAGAGAGGAAGATTTATAATGAAACAATCTTTATTCGGACGTGTACGCGATGCAATTTTAGCTGATTTTCATAACGTGTTAGATGAGAAGGAAAGAAAAAATCCAATTGCGATGTTAAACCAATATTTACGTGATAGTGAGCGTGAAATAACAAAAATTGAGAAGTTAATTGAGCGTCATAAAACATTAAAATCTAATTTTGCTCGTGAGCTTGAGCAAGCACGTTATTTCGTTAATAAAAGATCAAAGCAAGCTATCATTGCTCAAGAAGCAGACGAATTACAATTGCACGAACGTGCGTTAGAAGAGGTAGCTTATTATGAAGGGCAAGTAACTCGATTAGAAGAAATGTATGCAGGTGTTGTAGAGCAAATTGATGAGTTAGAGCGTCGTCTTTCTGAAATGAAAAATAAATTAAAAGAAATGCACGCAAAGCGCATGGAACTAATGGCACGTGAAAATATGGCACATGCAAATCGTCGTATGAATACTGCGATGCATAAAATGGATGAAAATAATCCGTTCTTACGATTTGAAGAGATTGAAGATCATATTCGTGACTTAGAAACTCGTATGAATGAAGAGCATGAGCGTGACACGTTTGATATGAAAATTGCAAAACTTGAGCGTGAAATGAAAGAAAAGAATGATGTATCGTTAACGAAAGAGTTAACAAAATAATAGTAGTATATTATAAAACAGGCTTATGATATAGTGATAGGAGAAAAGGTGTTGGAAAGCAATGCCTTTTCTTCTATGTATATGTGACAAGAAGGGGGGAGCTGAAATGAAGAAACATTTTTCAAAGACACAATTAATGGGGATGCTCCTCATCATATTTGGATTCGGTCTTTTTCTTGATATGATACTTGGACATTTTGAACCAGGTGGTCTCATTTTTGCATTTATTATGCTTATGTTTGGAAGGCATTATCGTAAAAAGAATCGTTATGTACGGGGAAATGTATTTTTATTTGTTGGTGGTATCGTATTTTTATTTTTCTTATTTTCATCAGCAGCATTTGTTCTTGTCGTATTTGCTTGTTTAGCTTTAATTGGTTATCAATTGATTCAACAAGGGCATCAGCAAAAAGCAATGAAGGTTGAAATTAAAGAAAAAGGGATTATAGACGAAGAGAAGCAAATATATCGTACAGAAACATATTTGAAAAATATGTTTGTAGGCAATGTACGAATGATGGATCATATTTATGAACTTGAGGATATTAATGTTCAATATGGTGCTTGTGATGTGGAAATAGATTTAACAACTGCTATGATTCCAGAAGGGGAAACGGTAATTGTTATTCGGGGTGTCGTTGGTAATATTCGTTTATATGTGCCATATGATATTGAACTTTCTTTAAATCATTCTGTTATTGTCGGACGTGTGCTCTTGCCAGGTCATGAAGAGACAGGGTTTAACCGCAATGTTACATTTAGAACAGAGCAGTATAAAGAGGCTCCTCGTCGTATTAAAATTATTTCTTCGCTTGTCGTAGGCGACACGGAAGTGAGGAAAGTATAATGAAGAAACAAAAAAATATTTCGTGGATGTATATTCGTTATTCTATGTTGTCCTCAGTTAGTATCGCACTCATTTGTACAATTGTATATGTATGGAAAAGCGAGCAACAAGTGTATGATTTATTATGGAAGGAATCCATCGCTTCTGTTCCAATTGGCTTGTTTATTATGACTACAAGTTTACTTATCGGGGGAATTGTAGGATATGCAATCGGTTATTATATAGAGCAGCGTATACAAGGATTAAATACTTTTCTATTTGAAGTAGAGCGAGGGAATTTTCCGAGCGATGTTTCGTTTACTGCAGATGATGAATTTCATGAAGTGGAACGAAAAGTAATCGTTCTGGCTCGTCGATTAGAGGAGCAAGCTGGACTCTTTCAAAAAGTAACGAATGAACGAGCTCATTGGAATGAAGAGATGAGACAAGAAGCGATTTCTCAAGAAAGGCATCGTTTAGCAAGGGAGTTGCATGATTCAGTAAGTCAGCAGCTTTTCGCAATGTCGATGATGATGTCAGCGATTAATGAACAAATAACTGAATTTCCAGAGGTGACAAAAAAACAATTGCAACTTGTTGAAAATATGGTTGTAAATGCTCAATCAGAAATGAGAGCATTGCTCCTTCATTTACGTCCTGTACAATTGGAAGGTAAGAAACTGACAGAAGGTATAGAGGAATTATTAACGGAATTATCGCGAAAACAACATATGAAAATTGAATGGCTTATTGAGCCAATAGAATTAAAAAAAGGTGTAGAAGATCATTTATTCCGTATTGTGCAAGAAGCGCTATCAAACACGTTGCGACACGCGAAGGCAAAGAAAACAGAAGTGCGCCTTCGAAAAATTGATCAATATGCGATTTTAAAAATCATTGATGACGGCGTTGGGTTTGAAGTAGGGGTTAATAAGGCTGGTTCATATGGCCTAAGATCGATGCAAGAGCGTGTTCATGAAATTGGTGGGACACTTAAGGTACTTAGTTTCCCGGCCAAAGGTACACAAATAGAAGTAAAAGTACCGATTATGATTGAGAGAGGGGGAGAAGTATGATAAAAGTATTGCTTGTCGATGATCATGAAATGGTTCGTATGGGTGTATCGGCATATTTATCTACACAGCCAGATATTGAAGTAGTAGGGGAAGCTGAGAATGGAAGAAAAGGATCAGAATTAGCATTGCAATTAAGGCCGGATATTATTTTAATGGACCTTGTTATGGATGAGATGGATGGTGTCGAAGCAACACGTGCTATTATTCAAGAATGGCCAGAAGCAAAAATTGTAGTTGTAACAAGCTTTTTAGATGACGAAAAATTGTATCCTGTTATTGAGGCTGGGGCGACCAGTTACTTATTAAAAACATCAAGAGCAAGTGATATTGCTGATGCTGTACGAGCTACTTATGATGGAGAAACAGTATTAGAGCCGAAAGTTACCGGGAAAATGATGTCCCGTATGCGTCAAAAGAAAGAGCAACCTTTGCATGATGATTTAACGGAAAGAGAGTTTGAGATTTTGTTATTAATTGCAGAGGGAAAAAGTAATCAAGAGATTGCGGACGAGTTATTTATTGCACTGAAAACGGTAAAGACACATGTGAGTAATATATTAAATAAATTGAATGTAAGTGACCGTACTCAGGCGGTTATTTATGCATTTAGGCATCAATTAACGAAGTGATAAAGTGAAACTTTAATCAGTGGGGAGGTTGTTCCTCTCCCACTGATTATCAGCCCTCACCAATCGGGCTTTTACGGGCAGTTAATGCGGGATAAAGTAAAACTTTAATTGGTGGGGAATTCCTCGCTGATTATTGGCTCGATACAATATAGATTTGGCATTAAAACAATTGAATGTTTTTATTGACGATAAATAATGTAAGCGTTATCATTTAGGTGTTAACAGTACATATAAAGGGGAGAATGTATATGTTAGTTCAAACTATATTCGGAATGGATAAGTCTAAAAAATTAGGGGATTATGTGAACGCATTACAAGCGCTTTGTGAACAATATAATATTGAAACAGATAAAATTGCGATTATTGAGGCAACAGAGGAATACTATTTATTTTTAGTAAAGCAAGAAGAGCGCTATGATGTTGTCAAGGTAGAAACAGTTGATACAAATATTGAATATTATACGAAGGCTTATAAAATAAGCAGTTTTAATCATGCTGCGTATCAAATGTAAAAAAACTCCCTTTTGGGAGTTTTTTTAGGAGGCTTTTACTTCGTGAGATTCGGTTACTAATGGAACTTTTTTCGTACCGCTTAACCTAGCCGTTGCAAGACCAATAAGACCTCCTACTAATGCTGGTATTAGCCAGCCGATTCCTTCATTATATAAAGGGATAAATTCAAAATATGGTGTGATAAATGAAACTGAAATACCACCTTGTTTTAATCCATCAAATACGCTCACTACAGCTGCTCCAATTAAAGCACCTACATAAACAGAGCGATATCCACCGAAGTATTTATGAAGTAATGATAGTAGTACGAGTACAATCGCAATTGGATACACAACAAGTAGAATTGGAACAGAGATTGCGATAATTTTCGTTAAACCTAAGTTGGCAACTAGTAATCCTAATGCGCAAATGATACTCGCGAACGTTTTGTATGAAAATGTAGTCAATAATGTTGAAAAATATTGGCTGCACGCAGATACGAGTCCAACGCATGTCGTTAAACAAGCGAGTGTAACGATAAGAGATAATAGGAGCAAACCGTATGGACCGAATAATTGTTGTACGATAACAGTAAGTAGCTGTCCGCCATTTTTTGCATATCCGAGCGAGACGCTAGTTGCCCCAAGCCAGCCGAGTGCACCGTATACAAGTACGAGCCCTGTAGCGGCAATAAGCCCTGCTTTTGCTGTGGCGATGGCAATGGACTTACGATCATTCACACCTTTAGAGCGAATTGCATTTACAACGATAATTCCGAATGCAAGTGCTGAAATAGTGTCCATTGTTAAGTAGCCTTCCATAAAGCCTTTGAAGATTGGAGAAGTTTGATACTCTTGCATCGCTGGTCCTGATTGCCCAAGTGGTGTAAATACACTTTTAACAAATAATAAGAAAATAGAGAGTAATAAAATAGGTGTTAATACATTCCCAATACGATCAACAAGTTTAGATGGATTCAAACTCAGCCAAAATACGATAGTAAAGAAGATGATTGTATATACAAATAGCACTAGGCTGCTAGAGCGGATTGTTTCTGGCAAGAAAGAACTAACCCCCATTTCATAAGCGACATTTGCAACACGTGGGATGCCCATGGATGGACCGATGGCAATGTATACAACTACTGTAAAGAAAATTCCGAATAATGGATGGGCATGACTTGCAAGTTGCTGCATTCCATTTCCTGATAGAGAAATTGCGATAACAGTAAGTAGTGGTAAGCCAACTCCTGTTAGTAAAAATCCAATCATTGCTGGCCAAAAGTTTTCACCTGCGTTTTGCCCAAGCATGGGAGGGAAAATTAAATTACCTGCCCCAAAAAATAAAGAAAATAGCATAAGACCCGTGAAAAAAATATGTTTTTTTGATACAGTGTTCATTGTTTTTCCTCCTTTTTCATTCATTTGTAAGAACACAAAAAACTCGTCCCTAAAGAAAGGGACGAGTTATATTTACCCGCGATACCACCCTAATTTACACATGTAGAAATAAATCTATATGTATACGGCTTTGCAACGTACAACATGATACGTGTTCCTTGTAACGGGGGACGGCCGGTAAGAACTTACTGTAACATTCGGTTCTACTTCTCGGAGATGATTTTCGGTTACGCACTGAACGTTGGCTTTCAGCAAATCGCCAACTCTCTGGGGAACAGTTCTATAACGTACTCGTTCTCGTCAATGAATTTTTATTCAAGTATTCTGACAGTATTGTTGCATGTTTTTTTTAGAAAGTCAATATGTTTTTTGGAAGATATATTTATATATGGAAATATCGAAAGTGATATTCGTTGTTGCAAAAGGAATAATGAATTGTAAAATTTATAGAGAAAGTTGATATTTATAGGAGTAAAGAAGGGATTGTTTGAATTTACAGAGAATAATACAACAATCCACTTGCTGGAAAGAACAAACCAAAAGAGGTGACTGAAATGCTTGCGATGGGAGTATTATTTGGCATTATTGCTATAATTGGTTTTATGTGGTTATATTATTCGCGTTCGTTTAAACAAGCAGAAGTTTTACTCTTTCAAAAAGGTAGTTTATTGACAAATCAGTCTAGATATTTAGTATGTCCGAAGTGTGGAAGTGCACAGGCCAGAAGTGGAGGATATCAAGAGTGTTGCAAAATTAGATTATGAAAGAAAGGAAGCCTCACATTATTTTGTGAGGCTTCCTTCCTTACAACTTCATGGCGCTCCAAATTGTCCATCGATCTCTTTCAATAATAGGAGAGACGTTTTGTAATGCGGTCTGTATATGTTGTAGAAGTTGAGAAAGTTCATCATCTGTTAACTCATATAGAATGGATCGACCTGTTCGAGGAGATAAATCTTGCAATAATGCTTCTACAGAATCATGTATTTTTCGTATTTCCCATTGTGTTTGTGCGGGAAGTACATGAAGAGAATGTTTTTGTAATTCTGTCTGTATAGTGTTGGTTTTTGGACGTCTTTTTGACTCTATTTCAATAAGTTTTGGAAATAGAGAGAAAAAATATCCGCGAATGTGTTCGGGACTTCCTGGAATTGTACAATCTTCAATTGTTCGATCTTGTAAAATAAGTACACCGTTTTTATTTAATATACGAGAAGCTTCACGTAAAAATGTAGCAATGTCTTGTAAATGATGAATAACTGCACGCGAAATAACTATGTCGAATGTTTCATTAGGGTATGGGATATTATGTGCATCACCGTGGATGAATGAAATGTTTGAAAAGTTGTTACAATTTTCTTTTGCAGCTTGTAATATTTCTTTTGAAAAATCAAGTCCCACAACATTTTTGGCTCCCATAAGAGCGAGTTCTTTCGTATAAATCCCACCACCACAGCCGATATCAATTATTTGCTTGTTTTGTATTTCTGTAATGTTTTTTACCATTTCAGCCCAAGAAATATGAGCGTTTCTTGTTGCATATGTGTACTTATTATTTTCATCATGAAAATTAATGGACATGATAAAGACCTCCTTTCAATGATTAGTATAGCGTATTTAATAGGATGTCACGTTTTTGTTTTATGTATGAAGATTATAAGGATTTCTTATCGTAAGAGGAGGATTAATTTGAAAGGGAAATATGTATTGGTGTTGTTGTTTGTTATGTTACTAGCAGCTTGTGGTCAAGTTGAGCCGAAAAAAGAAACAAAAAAAGTAGAAGAGACGGTGAATGAAGTGAAAGAAACAATAGGGGTAACCGTTATACAAAAAAAACATAAAGAGAAAAAGTTGCAGGAATCAGAAGCGAAGTTAGTAATAGACATTTTGAATAAAGCTGAGAAACAAGAAATAACAGGAAGCTTCGGTGAACCTGAATATGAAATACAAATTAGTAGAGATGGGAAAAAAGAAACTTATTATGCATGGTTAAGAGGAGAAGATAGACGAGGATGGGTGCAATATAAGAAAGCTATGTATATGTTGAATGAAAAAGATACGGAAAAGCTTTTGGATATATTTCCAAATGTCTCAGAACAAAAAGAAGATGAGATGCAGGTAAGCCCTTTAACAGAAGTAACAAAAAAAGATTTACAGATTACCGCATTTCATATTAAAACAGGCGATCAAAACGTGAATTATACGGTACGGTATACGATTTCACAATCACTATACAATAAGTTAGTGAAGGAGCAAGAATATTATTTGCAACTCAATTTTCCAGAAAAAGTTCAAAAATTAATTGGAGCAAAAGAGAGTGAAATAATTTTAGGTGAAAAAGTAAAGGAAGGGTATAAGCAATATGAATTGCATGCTACTGTTCTGATAAAAAGCGCTTCACAATCACAATTAAAATCATTAGAAACATATTACGAAAATTATGATTTGAAAATATTAAACAGTGAAAAAGAAAAAATAGGTGTGTTTCAAAATATAATTCAGATTGTTAAAGATTATGGTGAAAAAATGAATTTTCAAAGATAAAGTGAGCCTTTAATTAGCCCTTACGGATTGGAATGAATGTAAACTCGTCAAATCTATATGGCCTTTCCTAGGAAATGATAATAGAGAGGGGAAAGCACCCCTCTCTATTACTTTGCTTTTGCAGATGGCTCATTCATTGATTTTCGTGTAATAAGAAAAGAAATCATAAGAGCGGAAAGGATGACAAGGGCAATAAATACGTGATTGGGCAACAAATCTAATAATAATACGTAACTAACGGTATAAAAAATAAGAGTTGAAGCTAAAAACGATAGAGCACCTATTATAAGAGATTGTAAATTCATTTGTGTACACCTCCTTTTATTTATATTTTTGGCTGAAAATGGATTATATAAACATTATTTCTAACAATAGAAAAAAATATGTCATAATAGAGAAAAGAACAAGCTTTGATGAATGAATATGATTCATTAATGAGAGATAAAGGAGAGGAATATGAAAAATAATAAAAAAGGATTATGGGGAATTATTGTTGCGGTAGGTCTATTTTTACTGTCTAAGTTAAAGTGGGTATTTGCAATTTTTAAATTAGCAAAGTTTTCAACGGTATTTAGTATGTTTCTATCGCTTGGCGCATACGCAGTTCTATATGGTTGGAAATTTGGAGTAGCGCTCATTTATTTGTTGTTTGTTCATGAAATGGGCCATTTATGGGCTGCGAAAAGAAAGGGGATCCCGACATCGCCAGCAATCTTTATTCCATTTATGGGGGCCCTTATTGGAATGAAAGAGATGCCGAAAAATGCGAAAGATGAAGCTTACATTGCCTATATGGGGCCGCTTTTCGGACTTCTGTCATTTTTACCGGCGATACCGCTTTATATAATGACGAAAGAGCCATTTTGGGCGCTTGTTATTTTGCTTGGAAGTATGATTAATTTCTTTAATTTAATTCCCGTTTCGCCGCTAGATGGTGGGAGAATTATTTCAGTTGTCAGTACTAAAATTTGGGGAGCAGGCCTTATTTTATTACTTGGCTATTCAATTTACTTTAAAAGTATTTTGGGAGGATTTATTGTTATTATCGGTTGTATGGAGTTATATAGAGTAATAAAGAGAGATGAGCCGATTAAGGAATTAGGGCATAAAATTGATGGGATGAAAGAATATGTTACTAGGCTTGAAGAGGAATTAAAAGAAACGGGTGCTGTACATCGGACTATATACGTGATGCATCATGAGATGAATGCATTAAGACAAAGAGAACGGGAAAAAGAGTTACAAATAGGTGAACTTCAAAAAATGGAAGTGTTAGAGTATCTTTTACCGAAGTTCGAACCGTTAGATTATGTTCCATATGAAGATGAAAAAGATGAGTATACAATTCACATAAGGGAAGCATTTGAAGCGTCAGAAAGAAAATTAAATGAATGGAAAACAGAAAAGGAACAACAAGAAAACTATTATAAAGTGGATGCGAAAACGAAATGGACAGTATTTGCTTGTTATATCGGATTAATGATTATACTCGGTTACACAGCTTATGAAGGATATATTGTTTTACAAGAACATTTGCCAACGAGAAATGTATAGAAAAATATTGTCGAAATGATAGGAAGAATTAATACAGGAATTATATTTCTACGAGAGAATGTTACAAGTATAGTCATACGTTGTAATATTTTTAGTAGAGAAGGAGTTCTGTATATGAAGAAATTGTTAAATGTATTAGGTATTATTATCGTGATGATCATTGCGAGTTATAGTCTTATGAAAGTGCTGTTACATTATGCGAATAAGCCTGCTGAGGTAAATACAATAGCTCAAATAGAAGATGTGCAAGAAGAGACAAAAGTGCTAGATTTTATTCGAATGACACATGAAAGCTATAATAATTTCTTAAATTATGGTAAAGCAGAGAATTATACAGACGGGGATTGGAATCAATTTAAGCAATGGTTTCAACAACAAGAACAATCTTTAAAAAATATACATACGGAAATAAAGAATGAAAAAATAAAACGCGATGTAAATAGAAGCTATGAAATTGTAAAAAAAGGTGTGGAACTTCAAAATATTGAGTATGTAGTGTATGCCCATCGTGTATATCATGACTTGGATATTATCGTAAATAAATATAGAGGTGAAACGAATATCTGGGGGTATACGGAGTTTGGCGATGGGAAAGATATAAAAGTAATCGAACAAGCTATACAAACAAAATAATAAGCTAGCTAGAATTCTAGTTAGCTTATTTTCTTTTGTAAATGCAATGTTCATATATTATTCACAAAAACACCGTGTTAATAGTGATTAAAATCACAATCTGCATTATAAGATTCAGTTAAACTAAAAACAGTTAAGGAAATAGAGGAGTGGGATACAATGTTAAGTGCAAAAACAATTGAAATCGTAAAGTCAACAGTACCATTATTACAAGAAAAAGGTGTTGAAATTACAACGAGATTCTATCAAATTTTATTTTCGGAACATCCGGAATTGTTGAATATTTTCAACCATACGAATCAGAAAAAGGGAAGACAACAACAAGCGTTAGCGAATGCTGTTTATGCAGCTGCAACGTACATTGATAATTTAGAAGCAATTATTCCAGTTGTAAAACAAATTGGTCATAAGCATAGAAGTTTAGGGATTAAAGCTGAGCATTATCCGATTGTAGGTACATGTTTACTACGTGCCATTAAAGAGGTCGCAGGTGCACCTGATGAAGTTTTAAATGCATGGGGAGAAGCATATGGTGTAATTGCTGATGCATTCATTAGCATTGAAGCAGAGATGTATGAAGAAGCTGCACATAAAGAAGGTGGATGGAAAGACTTCCGCAACTTTGTGATTGTAAAAAAAGTGAAGGAAAGCGATGTTATTACGTCATTTTATTTGAAACCTGAAGATGGAGGGAAAGTTTCTTCATTCATCCCAGGTCAATATGTAACGATTCAAATCAATATTGAAGGTGAGACATATACACATAATCGTCAATACAGTTTATCCGATGCTCCTGGGAAAGAATATTATCGTATTAGTGTAAAAAAAGAAAAAGGTGTAGATACACCAGACGGTAAAGTGTCTAATTACTTACATGGACATGTAAAAGAAGGAGATGTTTTACCAGTAAGTGCACCAGCGGGAGATTTCGTGTTAAATATGGATTCAACATTACCAGTTGTACTAATTAGTGGTGGAGTAGGGATTACACCGATGATGAGTATGTTAAATACGTTAATTGAACAAGATTCAAAACGTAATGTATATTTTGTTCATGCAGCAATAAATAGTAATACACATGCAATGAAAGAACACGTTAAGGCAGTAGAAAATGAATATGAACAAGTGAAAGCATATACTTGTTATTCTGCACCGACTGAAAAAGATTTAGAAATGAAGAACTTTGATAAAGAAGGTTTCATTGAAAGTGAATGGTTAAAAACTATTATTCCGACAACTGAAGCAGAGTTCTATTTCTGTGGTCCAGTAGCATTTATGAAGTATATAAATGCTGCACTAACTGATTTAAGTGTGAAACAAGAGCATATTCATTATGAATTTTTCGGCCCAGCAACAAGCTTACAATAAGCAAAAAAACGAGGTATTTATTTTACCTCGTTTTTTATTTGTTCTCGTAATAAACGGTTTACTGTTTCACGGCGTATACCTATCAGTTGGCCAATTTCGGTTTGTGTTAATATTTCATATATAGGAATGTCACCTAAATATAGGGTGAACCATTCTTGTAAACGATGAAGACGTTCTTTCGGAGAGACGGTTGTCAATTGATCAATTCGTTGTTGCATCATTCTTAATTTAGATTGCAATTGCATAGCAATGTTAGCATACGATTCGGGATTTGCTTGAAGTCTCTCATACCATTCACTACTAGTGATCGGTTCCACTTCTGTTTTTATTAAAGCGATAGCTGTACCGTGATATTCTTTCGGTGAAATTAAAGAATGATGAGGTATCGTTTCACCTGGAACGATAATGTTGAATAAAAATGGTGTTCCGTTTTCTTCTAGCCGAACTACTTTTAATAAGCCTGTTTTTATAAAGTATAAAGGACCGTCCTCGCCTTGACGGAATAGTACATCTCCTTTGTGTAGAATCAATGTTAGCCCCCCATTAATATGTTTCTATTTCTTCTATTTTAGCGTATATGTATATAGACAATATGTTATTTCAACAGCAATTTCATTGACGAAATGTATGCTATTACAGTAGTATACTATTTAGTGTGTAATAGTACTAGCAATGAATACGCTGTAGGGGGTTTAGTATATTGTTAGATGCGATGAGAATGACGGATATGAGAATTCCGGCGAATGCTATCATTCATGTAGAAGAGATGAAAGGTGGAGTCGTTTTATCCGTTGAAGTAGACGGCCAAATTATTTATACGATGGCTTATGATGAAGAAACAGATAGTTATGCTGAATTATATGATCGAAAGGATAAGAGGGCGTGCCAAGTACATGAAGACTTCATGGGATGGTCACTTCTTCACTAAAAAAGATGTCAATATGACATCTTTTTTTATTAAATCGATAGAATATACAAAGAAATGAAATATAAGGATAAAATTTGTAATAATTGATTTTGCATTGTTAGCACTCTGTAACTGCAAGTGAACTATTTTTTCGCTATCATAAAGATAACAGTCGCAGTTATAGGAGTGGTCAACTTGAAGAAAGTACATATTTCAAATTATATGTTATTATGTGTTTGTTTAATTTTATTTGTTCTCCTCGGAGGATTTTTATATTCATGTGTATAAGAAAAACGCATTCTAAAAAGAATACGTTATAAAAGGGAAATAATGATTAATCTAGTTCCAAGAATAATTAACGTAATACGCAATAAATTAATTACGGCGTTACCACTTAGTTTTGTATTAATGTAAGCCCCGATTTTTCCGCCAATCCATGCACCCGGAATCAGGATTAATGCATAAATCCAGCTGACATTTCCAAGTGAGATGTGAGTTGCAGAACTTACAATTGCTGATAGAAATACGATGAACATTGAAGTTGCTACTGCAATATGTGCTGGGAATGCAAAAAGAAGCATCATTGCTGGAACAAGTAAGGCACCGCCACCAATTCCAAATAATCCAGATATAAACCCAACTATAAAAGCGATAAAGATAGCAAGAAACGGTGGGAATTGGTAGTGTACAGTATTTCCATCATTATCTGTAAAAGAACGCTTAATTACAGACGTATTTGAGAGGGAAAGAGGTTTTAATTTGTCTCGAAGCATAAGTAGAATTGAGACGAATATAAGGAAAATCCCAAAGTATAAAGAAAATGTGTCTTGGTTTAAAAATTTATTTGCCCATGATCCGATAATACCACCAGGGCCGCTTCCGATAAATAAAATAAGTCCACTTTTATAATCTACTCGCTTATGCTTCATGTAAGTAAGGGTGGAAGATAGTCCTGTGAAAACGACTGTTACCATAGAAGTCCCTACTGCAAGTTGTGGTGATAAACTGTGTAATCCAATTAATAACGGAACAATAATAATTCCGCCTCCAAGCCCAACTAGGCTGCCGACTGTTCCGGCGATTAGTCCGATGAAAAGTAACATGATGTATTCCAAAATTGCCAACTCCTCTAAATAACTTATCCATCAATTATTATACACGCTTTTTAATGAGAAATAGGCTTGTTCACAAAAAAGTCGTCTTCCTAGAAAAATAAGGAAGACGACTTTTGATTAGAAAACAAAATGTAATAGGTAGTAAAACAGAGCAGCTAAAGAAGCTGAAATAGGAAGTGTAATAACCCATGTAATTAACATACGTTTTGCAGTTCCCCATTTTACCCCTTTCACACGGTGAGAAGCACCAACCCCTAAAATAGAAGAAGAGATAACGTGCGTCGTACTAACCGGTAAGTGAATGAATGTTGCACCGAAAATAACAAGTGATGATGATAAATCGGCAGCTACACCATTTACAGGACGAATTTTCATAATTTGTCCACCGACAGTTTTAATAATTTTCCATCCACCGACAGAAGTACCAAGCCCCATTGCGATAGCACAAGATAATTGTACCCAGAACGGGATATCGCTAGAAGTATGATAGTTATTAGCCATAAGAGCCATCGTAATGATTCCCATTGCTTTTTGTGCATCATTCGTACCGTGTGTGTAGGCTTGTAATGCTGCAGTGAAAATCTGGAATATACGGAAGTTCTTATTCGTTTTTGTTAAGTTAAAGTTTTTAAATACTACTTTAAAAATACTGTATACGATATAACCAATAACGAAAGCGATAATCGGTGAAATGATTAAAGCTTCAATAATTTTAATAAATCCTTTAAGATTTAGCGAGCTAATCCCAGCGGCCGCAATTGCTGCACCTGCGATTGAGCCGATAATTGCATGCGAAGAACTACTTGGAATACCGTAGTACCAAGTAATTAAGTTCCAAGCTATCGCCGCAAGCAAAGCAGCTAAAATTACAAGAGAACCATTTTGTAAGGCGAATGGATCAACGATATCTTTTGTAATCGTTTTTGCTACACCTGTAAATGTCATTGCGCCTAAAAAGTTCATAATAGCCGCCATAATAATGGCATGTCTAGGCTTTAGAGCTTTCGTTGAAACAGCCGTTGCAATAGCGTTTGCTGTATCGTGAAATCCATTGATAAAGTCAAAAGCTAAAGCGCAAATGACTACTAAAACGGTCAGTATCAAGAGTGTATCCATGATCAAACTCCTTACGCGTTCTTCATAATAATTGTTTCTAATACGTTTGCAACGCTTTGACAGCTATCAGCTACTTCTTCAAGCTCTTCGTAAATCTCTTTAAATTGAATAATCTTAATCGGATCTTTTTCACGAGAGAATAAGTTCTTAATCGCATGACGGCGAATATCATCACACTGTGATTCATAATCCTTAATTTTAATCGCATTTGTACGAATGTCGACTAATTTTTTGTTAGACATTAATTCAACAGAGTTTGCAATCTCAATCGCACATTGATTAATTGCTTCTACGAATTTAATCATGTATTCATCAGCTTCTGTAATAGAATACATTTCGAACAGACCAGCACTGTGATCTAATCCGTCTAATACATCATCCATACTCATTGCAAGTTGTAGGATGTCCTCACGCTCAATCGGAGTGATAAACGCTTTGTTTAACTCCATAATGATTTCGTGAATAAATGAGTCACCTTTTGACTCATACTCTTTCATGCGCATAGAAAACTCTTTTAAATCGCTAGCATTTTTAATTTTATACTCCACGAAAAACTGCGCGCCTTCTTTTAAATTTTCGGAAACATTCATTAACATTTCAGAAAATTTATCTTTTTTTGATTTAAAGACCATTATTGTTACCCCCACAAAAGTAATATATGTAAAATATATTGGCTAATCAATTCTAACAAAAAACTGTCGTTTTTTAAAACATTTTATCGAAAAGTTTACAAAAACTTAACATAACTCTCGTTGTTCTATTAATAATATTAATATCCAATAGTGAATATCTTACTTGTAGAATGTCCTTTTCTTGCAAAAAGTATGAATGCAAAAGAAAAGCTTTACACTATAGGAATGACTACGTTATTATAATAAATTTAAAAGGCGGTATATTCTTCCTTTTAAAAAGAAGAGTGTAAATAAATGAAGGAAGTGAACGAATGAAATTGAAGAACACTCATTTTAAAAAAATGCTTGAGTGGTTCAATAAGAGGAAGAAACTTCGTAATTCATTAATTGTATTGGGAAGTGTATTCGTTACTCTATTTATTGCTGTAAATATAATAATTTCCATTCAAGACATATCTGAATTAAAACAAGCTGTTCCACAACCGACTTTAATTTATGATGCAAATAATGAGGTCGCAACTAAATTAGCTTCTTCGAAAACAGAAGGCGTTAAAAGAAAAGATATTCCTGATATTATGGTTCAGGCAATTGTTGCAGTAGAAGATAAGGAATTTTTTAACCATCATGGTATTTATTATAGTGGAATTATAAGTGCGGTTTTTAAAAATATTACAGCAGGAGAAGTTGTAGCAGGGGGAAGTACAATAACACAACAACTTGCGAAAAATGTATTTCTGACACAAGACCGCACATACTCCCGAAAAATAAAGGAATATTTTTTAACGAAAAAAATAGAGCGCACGTATACGAAAGATGAAATCATTGAAATGTATATGAACCAAATTTATTTTGGTGAAGGTGCTTGGGGTATAAAAAGGGCAGCTAAATCTTATTTTGATAAAGATGTAAAAGATTTAACAATTTCAGAAGCTGCAACGATTGCGGGCTTGATTAAAGCACCATCTGCGTATTCACCTTATAAAAACTTTAACAAGTCAATTGAAAGACGTAATGTCGTATTAAGTTTAATGAAAGAGCAAGGGTATATTTCTGACGAACAGTATAATAAAGAAAAAGAGAGCGGACTTGTGTTAAAACGTGGCGTTGATGATAAATACAAGGGAAAATACTCTCAATATGTAGACTATATTGTTAGAGAAGCGATGGAAAAGTACGAATTAACACAAAATGAAATTTTAGCGGGTGGTTATCGTATTTATACAGAGCTTGACCCGAAAAAACAACAAGCTGTAGAAGATGTTGTGAATAATGATAGTTATTTCAAAGATAGTGGCTCAGATCAACTTATGCAAACGGGTGTAGTCCTTATAAATCCCAAAACAGGCGGTGTTCCAGCTTTAGTTGGTGGTAGAGGACCATATCAGTTTTTACAATTTAATCATGCTACGCAATTAAAAAGACAACCAGGTTCAACGTTAAAGCCTCTAGCTGTATATGTACCCGCTTTAGAACAAGGGTATGAAGTATACGATATATTAAAGGATGAACCATTTCATATTAAAGAATATGAACCGAAAAATAGTGATCAGGCTTTTCATGGTAATGTGACAATGTATGAAGCGGTAGCAAAGTCGTATAATGTTTCCGCTGTGTGGCTATTAGAACAAATAGGATTAGATAAAGGATTGAAATCTTTAGAGCGATTTGGTATTCCATTAGTACCAGAAGACCGTACGTATCCAATTGCTTTAGGTGGGATGCATGTAGGGACATCACCATTTGTAATGGCCCAAGCATATAGTACATTTGCTAATGATGGGGTTCAAGTAGAGGCTCATGCAATTAGAGAAGTTCAAAATGCTGAAGGAGAAATAATAGGGAAATGGTATAAGAAAGAGACACGAGTGACGAGTGAGAAAATTGCTCAAAAGATGACGTATTTATTAAAAGGTGTTGTAGAAAAGGGAACAGGTGGAAAAGCGAAAGTTACTAATGTTGATACAGCAGGAAAGACAGGGACTACTCAACTTGTAAATGGTCCGAGCGTAGGGGCAAAGGACTCGTGGTTTGTAGGATACACACCAGATTTAGTAGGTGCGATTTGGGTAGGATATGACAAAACAGATAGCGAGCATTATGTTCCAGGTGGTAGTCAAATTACAACGACGATGTTCCGGGATATCATGAAAAAAGCAAATGCAAACCCAGCCCAAAAAGCGTTCCAATTGTCGTTAATATCTGAAGCGGACTATAAAAAACAATTGCAAACAATTGAAGAAGAAAAGCGAAGAAAAGAAGAAGAAAAGAAAAGGCAAGAAGAAGAACAACAAAGGAAAAAAGAACAGCAAGAGTGGTTTAATAAAGTGAAAGAGTGGATTCCATCATTATGGTAAAAAAAGAGGCGAATTTCGTTATTCGCCTCTTTCTCATGTGAAAAATAAAGTTTGCTCATAATTTGTGAGGTAAATGCTACTATTCATTAAGAGTAATGTTCGTACTGCCAAAGGATTGGGAATCGTATGTGATGATTATTGTTCCTTTACTAATCGGTTCGTATAGTAATTCTTCTTCATAACTACCATTATTTTCATTATGGATAGACAGCGTGATTTCATCAATTCCTTTATTTGTATATTGATTTTTAATCGTTTCAGCAATTTGAAGTAGAGTTTCGTAACTAGGAGCTTCCGTAATAAGCATTCCTTTTATAACTTTTTTTTCATTATTTGTGGAATTGGAATAAAGGATGTTGTTTTGTTTCGTATACAAAAGTGTGTATGGAACTGTTTTTCTCTCTGCTTTTGAAATAGTGGAATATTTTAGAGTTAAAAAAAATCCTACACATAAAATAATGCATATCATAAGAGCAATCCAAATGCGTATCGGTGACATAACTCTCATTTTTCATCCCTCTTTCATATCTTTGACTTCATTATTTATCATACAAAATGAGGATTAAGATAGAGTAAATTTGAGGTAAAGAAACGTAAAGAAGGAGCACTTATCCTCCCAAACAAGTGCTCCTTTTTATTAAAAGAGAGATTTAATAGTCAATCAAAATCACATCTATTACTTATAAATGTGCTTAGTCCTCCCAAAATATTTTCGGAAATTGTGGTTAGTAAATTCGGAAGACAGATAGTGTCGCAGTTGTATCGCCCGCAGGTCCTTGTTGAGGCCCTTGAGCACCAGTAGTCCCCGTAGTTCCTCCGCCTAGGCAACCAGATCCATATTGAACTAGAATAGCTTGACCAAGAGTTTGAAGAAGTCTAACAAATTCTGTAAGTTCTGACTTAGGGATGTTAATATGGCTACATGCTCTTACTTCGCAACAATCATTACCATAAAATACTTTTCCTTTATTTTTATTGTTCATCTTTTCATTCTTTTCTTTCATAGAATCATTAGTCATTACTATATATTAAAATGAAATTTATACTAAATTCGTGATGGACAAACTACCATTTCTAAAAAATAAGAAATTGGCCCACCTAGAAAGAAATAAGTAAGTAAGATATAGAGAAAGGTTTATATAATGTAAAGAAGAAAAGTTCAACATAAAAACTGCATGTCAATTGTTGAAGGATGTAACAATTGACATGCAGTTCGTGGATTGGATTTTATTTGTATTGATTTAATCTTTCAAGGGCTGTTTTAGGTAAGATTGGAATTGAAATAGTAAAAGTAGTACCATCTTCATTACTAGTCATTTTTAATGTACCGTTATGATTTTGAATAATTTTTTTTGTTACTGACAAGCCCAAACCTGTGCCGGAATCTTTTGTTGAGAAGAATGGATCAAAGATATAGTCTTGAATCGCTGGTGGAATACCAGTCCCATTATCAGTGAAAGTAATACGAACAAAATTATCTAGGCGGTAACTAGTGATTTGGATAGAAAGTTTTTTTTCTCCTTGAGCATCGACAGCGTTCTGGAATAAGTTTAAAAAAACTTGCACAAGTTCATGACGATCAATATGAACTAATATATCATCTAATTCGGTAGAAAAATTATAATCAATTGAAATGTTATGTAAAAAGACTTCGCTAGCTAGTAACTGTTGAATATACTCACGTAAAAATGTATTAATGGGAAAGGGTTCTCTTTTAAATTCACGTGTTTTTGAAAGAGATAAAAATTTTGTAATGATACTATTTGCTCGATCTAATTCAGGAATAAGTAAATTTTTAAATAGTTCTTTATTAGATGGAGAAACACTTTCTTGTAAAAATTGTAAATATCCTCGTACTGTTGTAAGAGGATTTCGTACTTCGTGTGCAATTCCAGCTGCGATTCGCCCTGCTAACGAAAACTTCTCTGCATCACGTTCTGTATTTAAATAATGAAAGACACTAATAACTCTAAAAATCTCCCCGTTATAATCACGAATAATTCGGTTATTTATAATGCCATAGTTTTTGTCTAAAACTTCTTCATTATATATTTCTGTTCCCGTTTTTAATGTTTCAATCGCTTTAATTTTTTCTTCCGGCAAGTTTAGTAATTGTTGAATCGGTTTTCCGATAATATCATTTCGTATTACACCGAAATCATCTGCAGCAACTTGATTACATAAAGTAATATTCCCTTTATTATCGACAAAAGTTACATGATGTGAAAAGGCATCAAAAATATGTACAAAGTGTTTTTCGAGTTGTTCAAATAAAAATAATGAATCACAAGTAAGTTGAAAATGAGCCTCTTTATTCTCTTTTGGTATTTCTTGAATGGAATGGGTTGTTCTAGTTTTCTTTATTCGTAAACCAATATGTGGATTTTTGTATGTGAAATGATGTGGTAATTGATTCACAAGTTCTTCATAAAAACGTACTTTATTTTCTAGTTCTTCAATTCGTTTTTCATGAGATACAGTAGCATCGTTTGGAAGCATAAATAAATAACCCCTCATTTTAAAAATTCTTCCATATAGTATATCATATTTTTATAAGGATACTCTTAAAGAAAAGGCTACATGATGCAAAGTGTTTGGAAAGTGAATAGAAGATGAAGTTAAAAAGGGAGGGGTATATGTGCTGTTTATTGGAGTGACAGGATGGGGAGATCATGATTCTTTATACATAAATCCCTATGAAAATAGAAATAAATTACGAACATACAGCGAGTATTTTCCTATAGTAGAAGTGGATAGCTCATTTTATGCGATGCAACCTGCACGAAACTATACAAAATGGGCAATGGAAACACCGAAAGATTTTTCTTTTATCGTAAAAGCATATCAAGGAATGACAGGACATATGAAAGGTGAAATTCCTTTTTCTACGTTCGATGAGATGTTTGATGTATATAAACAATCTATTCTTCCTTTAATTGAAGCTGGTAAATTAAAAACGATTTTATTTCAATATCCACCATGGTTTGATTGTAAAAAGAAAAATGTAGATTTTCTTCGATATACGAAAGAAAAAATGGAAGGTTTACCATGTGCAATAGAATTTCGAAATCAAACATGGTTTTATCCAGAAATGAGAGATAGGACGTTACAGTTTCTAGAACAAGAGAAATGGATTCATACAATTTGTGATGAACCACAGGCTGGGATAGGTTCTGTGCCACTCGTGTTAGAGGTTACGAATTCAGACATGGCATTAATACGTTTTCACGGTCGAAATGTTCATGGTTGGCTTGATAAAGGGGAAAACTGGAGAGCGGTTCGCTGTTTATATCGCTACAACAATAAAGAACTGGAAGAATGGGTTGAACGATTAGAGCAATTAAAAAAGAAAACAAAGGATATATACGTACTGTTTAACAACAATTCAGGTGGGGATGCAGCAGATAATGCGAAACAGCTTATGAAAATGATGAACATTACATATGGTGAGCCGAAGCCGGAGCAATTAAATTTTTTTGAATGATAATAAACAAGAAAGGCACTGTACAAACAGGGGGAATGTACAGTGCCTTTCTATATGAAAAAGAGGGGTAACAATGTTACTGAGCGTTTGGTTGATTCATCAATTGTTGGCTTCATAATAAATGATAATGGTTATCATTATCATTGTCAATGGTTTTTCTAAAAATATATAAAAAACTTTGTATATTTTAAATAGAGATAAAAAAAGAACAGCATTAATGCTGTTCTTTTCCGTTGACGAATTGTTGTAAATCAAAAGGAGTTATCGCCTGGATAAATTCTTTTGAGATAAGTGTTTGAACGAGAGTGCTCTCAGAGATAGAAGCACCTGTTTTCTTTTCATAAGCTTGTTTTAATAAATCAAGTTTTTCAGCCGTTTCTTTTGGTAATTCAATTGTAAGTGTGTTCATAATTTCTCCCCCTTATTATTAGAGTACCACTACAGTATAGGAGAGACAAGAAAAGAGAATATGAAATATAAAAAAGGTTACCAAATTTTTAAATGGTAACCTTTTTTATGTATAAGAGTTATTAAGCAATACCGATATACTTTAAAGTTTTTGATGGAGTACTGTGATCAAAGAAGTGTTGTAAAAATGCAATATCAACACCTGATTTGTATGCACAATAACCCCAAGTTTTTCGAAGTGTATGTGAGCTAATCCCTTCTAATCCAACTTCTTTTGCAGCTTTGTTTAAAATGTACCATGCATGTTGTCTCGTAATAGATTTTGTTCCTTTTTGAGATTTTAACAATGGTTCATTACGTTTCCAAGTTTTACGTTCTTTCATGTAGTCTTCGATTGCGTGCTGTAAGTCTTCATTTACAGCAAACCATTTATGTTTCTTTACTTTTTCATTGTAAAATAAAATGGAATGGCGAACATTTTCATTTTCATCGATTACATCACTAACTTTTAATTGTAAGATTTCACTTACTTTTAAGCCAGAATTTACAGCTAATACGAATAATAAGCCATCACGTTTCGAAGATTGTAAAAGTATATTTTTGATAGTTTCTAATTGTTTTTCATTTTGAATAGGTTGTCCTGCTTGTTTCATTTCACGCACTCTCCTCTTTTATATGTGTAAAGGAAAGGATTAACTTGTTTCTTACTATAAAGGGAGAGTGTGAATTTCATGTGAACTCCTAGTGAAATTAAGACAAATTATTTGACTTCTTTTACTTTTTGTAAATTGAAATAGAATACAACACTGTTAGTCGTATTATACACACCGTATTCGGCATGATGGAGGTCTAAAATGTTTTTTACAATAGATAATCCGAGACCGGTACCTCCAGTGTGACGGCTACGTGATGCATCTAGACGATAGAAGCGATCCCAAATTTTTTCAAGACTTTCTTCAGGGATAGGGTTTCCTGTATTCTCGATTTCGACTTTTACGGTATCTTCTGCTTCTATAATGGAGACTTGTATTTTTTCTCCCTCTGGCGTATAACGGATTGCATTACTTAGTAAGTTCACAACTACTTGCTCAATGCGACTGCGATTTGCTTTAACAAGTATAGAAGGGTCTGCATCGATGTTCACTTGTAAATGTTTTTCTTCCATGCTAAATAATAATTTTGTGTAGACTTGTTGCGTTAATTCACCGATTGAGAACGTCGTCATATCTAGTTTGTAAGTACCAGATTCCAACTTTGCTAATTCTAACATTTCAACAATCAGCCTGTTCATATTTTCTGTTTCTTCTAAAATAACATCAGTATAATACGAAGTATCCTTACTAACACCATCTTTAATTCCTTCTGCAAAACTTCTAATTACACTTAGCGGTGTTTTTAATTCGTGTGATACGCCAGAAATGAATTCTTTTCTTGTTTTTTCTAATTGACGTTCACGTTCAATATCTTGTTGTAACTTTGTATTAGCAACATTTAATCGATCGATTCGATCTTTTAAATTTACAGATAATGTATTGATACTGCCAGAAAGCCCGCCAATTTCATCGTCAGCTGTAACAGGTAATTTCTCGCTGAAATCAAAATTAGCCATTTTTTTTGTAACACGATTTATTTTAATTAATGGCTTAACAATGATTTTTGAGTAGTAGAAGGATAACAAAATAATTACGAGAAACACGATGATTAAGGCATAGACATAATAATCTTTTAAAACGAGCATCGCTTCATTAACAGGCTGCAAAGATGCTATCGCAAAAGCGTATTCTGTAATCCTTCCATTTTCTATAATCGGTTTTACAAAGATACTATTTTTTATATTTTCTCCGCCATCTAATATGAAAGTACTTAATTGGTTCGAGTTAGAAGTTCCCTCTCTAATCATATCTGCAAAATATTGAACGGCTTGTAATGTTTCAATATCATTTGCAAGACGAACCTCCGCTTTGGATGGGAGCTGTAACTTAGTTATAACACCTGTAAAGACGATTCGAGTTGTAGATTTGTATCGGCTTGCAAGTCTGTTCTTAGAAGGGTTACCATTAATTGACTGAAAATCCGAATAGAAATGTTCGTTCTGCCATTGATTATAATTCGTTCCTAATTTTTGTGGTGTGATTATATTATTCTCTTGTACGACTCCATCAACATTGATTATTACATCTTTTTTTAAACCTAAATTTTCGAATTTATTATATTCTTCTGGTGTTAAAAGATTGTTGAGTGGAATGGAATACTGTTTATTATTGTTGGGATTAAATACATCGATATAGTAATTGTTATCACTTTTAATAATACCGTTAGAATCCAAAAACTGCATATCGGCATTTGTTTTATCATGAAATTCTTGTTTTAGTTTTCTAACCTGCTCATAACTTTTATCACTTTTATCATAATTATCTACGAATTTTTCAAAAGCAGTTTGGACTGTTTTTACTTTCTTATTAATATAAAATTTCTCTAAAAATAGAGATTGTCCTAGGAAAAAAAGTAGGAATATGATTGTAAATAAAGTGGATGTTAATAAAAATAGTTTAAAGACAATACTTCTGTTTTTCACTGCGTCACCTCTTATGAGAAATACTGTAAATGATTTCTTTATCCCGTTAAATCCGATTGGTTCAACTAATAATCAGTGGGGGATGGAAAAACCCTCCACTGATTAAAGTTTCACTTCATTATAACAAACGTTACAAGAAAGTAGAGGGGAGAAATCTGTCTCTTTATAAAGTAGTTATTTATAAAAAGTCACATAAAAAGAACTCGCCAGACGTATGACAAGTTCTTTAGTGTATTATTGTTGAATTGCTGCATCTAAAGCGATTTCAATCATTTCGTTAAATGTAGTTTGACGCTCTTCAGATGTTGTTTCTTCGCCAGTGAAGATGTGATCGCTAACTGTTAATACAGATAATGCATTTACACCGTATTTCGCTGCTAATGTGTAAAGAGCAGTTGTTTCCATTTCTACTGCTAATACACCGTAATCTCCAAGTTTTTTAACTATGTCCATGCTTTCACGATAAAACACATCTGCTGTTAAAACGTTACCGACACGAACGTGTAATCCTTTTTCAGTTCCAGCATCATAAGCTTTCTTTAAAAGGTCAAAGTTTGCAGCTGGTGCAAAATCAAATCCTGGGAATGTTAAACGGTTCATATTAGAATCAGTACAAGCCGTCATTGCGATAATAACATCACGAACTTTTACATCTTTTTGAATTGCACCGCAAGTTCCAACGCGAATTAAATTTTTAACTCCGTAGCTTTGGATTAATTCGTTTACATAAATAGAAATAGAAGGAACACCCATACCTGTACCTTGAACAGATACACGTTTTCCTTTATAAGTTCCAGTGAAACCTAACATACCACGCACATTATTATAGCAAGTAACGTCCTCTAGAAATGTTTCAGCGATATATTTTGCACGTAATGGATCACCAGGTAATAGAATAGATTCAGCGATTTCGCCTTGTTTTGCTTCGATATGTACACTCATAAAAAAGTCCTCCTTATAATGTATTGATAGAAATCAATATCATTTGCATTATACACTACGAATCCTTTCAATTAAAATCTTTTTATTATTTGTAATATGTGCAAAATAGGAGGATTTCATAAATCATAATCTAGAATATATATCTTAAGAAGTTTTGTATGAATAGAGACAATAAAAATGGTAGGTGATGTTTTGAAAAATCTTGTCATTGGGCTTATTGCGTTAGTACTTATTGTGGCAGGAGGATTTTACATAAAAAAATATCAAGAAAACGAAGAGACTGTAGGAGATGTTCAGGAAGTAAAGTGGGATGTTTCAAATGGAAAGGGAAATGAGAAAGTAGATATTGTATTTCAGTTGTTAAACAACAAGAATAATGAAATTCGTGGTGTAAATGATCAAATGCGGGCAGTGATTGTAGATGGACAGTTAAAAAACATACAACAAATTAAACCCACATTTGCAGGGAACGGGTCATATAAGTTATCTTACAAAATAGCAAAAGACGAAGAATATACAATATTTTTATACGAAGACAAAAATAAGTCCGTAGAGTCATTCGCTAGGAAGAATTTTGGTAGAACGAAAGAGGAGAACAATAAGAAAAAAGTGAAATTTCCAATCGACAGTGTACTTACAAAAAAAATAGGAGAGTATGAAGTTTCTCTTTTATTTGGCGCATTACATCCGAATGAACCAGTTACGTTAACATTTCAGTTTCAAGCGAAAAAGGGTGAAAAATTGAAATTGCATTCAGAGAGAGGAGAAGTAGAGTCACTCTATATAGTGGATGAAACGAAGGAGAATTTTTTATACGCTATGCCTGTAGATACGGATGAGCAATTACAATACCGAATTACATTTCCTGCCGAGGGCACGTATAAAATGTGGGGGGATTTCTATATAAATGGTAAGAAGTATGAAAAAGAATTTATTGTACAAGTTCAAAAAAGAAAAAACAGCTAAGAATTTAGCTGTTTTTTCTTTTTCCTATTAATTTTGTTACAGAGAGCATTGTAATTGGTAAAGAATGATTCTTCCTAAATGCTAAATATTTACCGCTCCATGCTGGTTTATATTTTTCTTTAAAATGTCGTAATCCGCTGAAACTATACGTATAACGAACGTTATTAAAGATTGCAGCAGCCACTCGTTCAGACCAGAAAGACTGTGTGGATAAACCAACATTTGAAAGTGGTGCCATACCGATATTAAAGGAGTGGTATTCATTTTCTTTTGCCCACTGGAATAAGTGGATGAAAATTGCGTCCATAATGCCGCTAGGCGCATCTGGATAATATCGCATTAAATCGACAGATAATGATCCGTTTTGATATACAGGCATGAATGTTGTGAATGCAATAATTTTTCCATCCGCATCAGATAATGTTGCGATAGGAGCGCGACTAATATATTCACGATCGAAGTATCCGAGTGAAAAACCTTTCTCTTTTTTTCCACCAAGCCATGCATCTGAAACTTTTCTTAACTCTTCATATAATTCGTCGGAGAAAGGTGGCTCATGAATAGAGAATGTATAGCCTTCTCTTTCAAAACGGTTGAAAGTAGCTCGCATGCCAGCGCGTTTCTTTCCTGTTATTGTAAAGGTATTTAAATCAACAACAGCTTCTTCACCAAGCTTAAAGAAGTTATAACCAAAATCGTGGTATAAACTCATCCATTTACTTTCAATTTGATAGAATACACAAATGTATCCAAATCGATCAGCCTCAGCTAAAAACTCTTGCAATACAGTACGATAGGAGGAAGGGTCCCCAATTGGATCACCCAGTACAATAAGTCGTTTTCCAGTTATTGAGAAGAGAATGAGTGCTTTTCCATCACTACTGAAAAAGAACTGTTTATCTCCTAAAAAACCTAAATGACTAAGTACATTTCCACCATGTTCATCTAAGAAGTTTTGTAATCGTTTATCATTAGCTGGTTGCCCGGGAAATTCATTTCGATAACGATTTGCAATGAGTGAACCAATTAGTAAAAAAGTAGGAACAAAAAAGGCAGCTGCTAATGCACTTCGTTTTACTTGTGTAATATTACGAACGACAAAATCAGGTTTGAAAGCTTCTTTTGCACCTGCAAATAAAATACCTAAGTTTTTATATAAATATAACGTTACAAGTAGGAATATAAAAACTTTTACGATATCGGAAAGTGAGACTTCCATTTTCTCACGTACAAACCTTTTACGAAGCATATACAATACAGCGAGTACGATTAATAAAATAAAAGTTTCTTCAACATCAATTCCTTTTAGTGTGTTAAAAATAGCCGCTCCAATTAAAGAAACAATCGTCATATAATAAGAACGTTTTGTTCCGTAATATATCCCCCGCGAAAGAATGAGGAGGAGAATACCGAATGTTAGCGATAAGCTAAAAGAAAATTGAATAAGATGTTTTGGAGCTAGAATATGTAAGGCGTGTGCCCGATTTATACTTGTCGGTAGAATGGTTGATAAAATAACCATTAAGCCAGCAAATACTGTTAAAGCAGCAGATGCCCAAGAACCTAACTTTCCTAGAAAGTCACGCTGCAAAGTCCATATAACACCAGTTGTCTCTAATGCAGGCGCAATAAAAGGTTTATCTTCAAACTTTTTAATGGCTACTCCTGTCATTTCAAAAGCTGCAAAAATGAGACCAAGGCAGAAGGGCAAGATGTAATAGACGAGACGATATAATAACATAGCAGGGAGTAAAACACCTGTATCGATGCCGTATTGCCCAAGCCCAGTTAAGAAGACAAGATCAAATGATCCAAGGCCACCAGGAACAAGACTAACGACACCAGCTAAAGCAGCAATAACATATACGCCTAAAAACTTTTGGAATTCGATTTCAATGCCAAATAATAGTAATATGACGTACATAACAATACCAGCAGATACCCATTCGACTAATGAAACTAATGAGTATAAAACAGTTGGGTTTTTCTCCTCTTCTTCTTGTTCCTCTGTTTGCGTCGCTTTTCTATTTTTTAATTTAGAAAATCCGATATATATAGGGACGAAAAGAGCGAAGAAGATAAGAACAGGCCATAGCCATGGTTTTTCATGCAAAATAAATCTCGTGTCTAATATTCCGATAAGACCAAGAAATGAAAGAATGGCTAATCCATTAATAAAGGCAGTTGTCATCCAAGCGATACTTTTAATAAGTTTTCCATTTTCTTTTATATATGGACGATAAAGCATTGTGCGTACGCCGGCTCCAACAAGACCACCAAACCCGATAAATCCATTTAAAGTATTAGCAATCCACGAGATACGGAAAATCTTTTGGACAGGAATATCAGCTTTTAAGTAACGAAGCATAACATAGTCATAAAAGAACATTGTTGATACAGCGAATGCACCAAGTGTAATTGCTAAAAAGACTCCTCCAGTTGGAATGTTTTTAATTGTATCAATCGCTTCTAAAAAAGAAATGCCCGCTAATTCTTTTTTTGCTTGAAAGAATACAATTGTTAATACAACAAATGGGAAGATAATTTTCCCGATTTGTAAGAAACGTTTCCATGAAAACGACATAAATACAACTCTCCTTGTATAAGAAAACTGAGACAATAATATTATTATGACAAACTTCAAGAAAAATAAAAAGGTAATTTCCTGTATAGGGGAGCTATTTTTTATATAGGTATATTTAAAAGAATATTTTGTTTATCGGAAAATTAAGTTAGAATAAGGTGAAAGAAGGGTGAGGGGGGAGTATATGATTATAAAAGGTTACGTAGGATATGAGTTAGAAAAAGAGAAACCTAATACATCAGAAGATTTTTTTAACAGATCTGAAGTGACATATATATTAAATGGTAAAGAGAAAACTTTTTCGGTTTTATACGTTCGATATTTTGAAGAAGTTTTACAAGAAATTACTCCTTTTGAAGGAAATCCAGTGTATAAAGTAGAAGAACAAAACATATATTTGCGCGATATTGTAGCGATATGTTGTTTAATGAAAGATAAGGATCTTCGTGCGCAAAAACGTTTGTATTTAAATAATATGGAAGAATTTCAACAATATTTTGATGAGGAAACGGTGTCGAAAGTACAAGAAATATTGGCTGAATTACATAAAAATAAAAGAGTAGAAATAGCGTGAAATGGCAAAGGAGAGAGAAAAAATGTCTAATTTGATGGTTGAAAATCAAACAGAACAAGTTTCTATATTTTTAGAAGATGCTATTAATTTGATAACCAATTATGTAAATTATCATACGTTACCTTCTTTATTAGAGGAAACACCAGCAGGGAATGAGCGATATTATAAAGGGTTATTAGCATCAATGAGACGACTTCTCGTTTTTTGCGAAGAAGGACAGGATGCATGTTTTGTTTTGTTGAATAGCCAGCCATTTCGAAAAACAGCAGCTGAAAAAATTTTATATAAGATTTACCATCAAGTAATTGCAGAGTTTTTTTCACCGAAGAGTGATCATTGGTATGAAAATAGTCGGTCTGCATATACAGGGAAAAATTCTATCGTTTTTCAACAAACACCACCTGCATCTTTAGAGCAAGTGATGAAGAGTTTAGAAGGTAAATTTCAATTGATGCGTGAAGAACTAGAATATTATGAGACGGATTATCAGACAAAGATGTTACACAAATATTGATTGAGGAAAAGAAGCTAAGGTGACTTAGCTTCTTTTCCTTTTGTACAGTTATATAAGGGATTTTCATTGAATATAGTTAAGTGGATAGCATTAGGGAGGTGCAACATGAATCAGCAAGGTGTATTTACAGATTACTTTCATGAAGTAGAAAATTGGTGTGAAAGTGTTCTTCACGTGTTAGATAGTCGCGCAATGGAAGTGTATGATGTCCATATGCTTGCTTATAAAATTCAGACGTTATTAGAGCGTATGAAAGAGCATGAGTATGAAACAGATGCAGAGTTTATGTATGAAATAAGCGATGATGTAGAACATATTCAGCATCACTTGCAGGAAGTATTTATGCAAGAAGAAGAGGAATATGAATTATATGAAAGAGGGGATAGTGAACGAGCTGTCCCAATTGGAGGACATACACTCCCGCCATTACCTTATCCGTATAATGCGTTAGAACCGTATATTTCTAAAGAAATTATGATGTTACATCATGATAAACATCATCGGAGTTACGTGGAAGGATTAAATAAAGCAGAGAAGATGATGGAAGAAGCGAGAAAAACAAATAAATTTGATTTAATTAAGCATTGGGAAAGGGAAGCGGCTTTTCATGGGTCAGGTCATTACTTACACACGATATTTTGGAATAACATGAAAAAAGACGGTGGTGGAAGTCCAAGAGGAACTTTTTCACAACAAATTGAACAAGATTTTGGGAGCTTTTTACGTTTCCAAAAACATTTTACAGAAGCAGCCTCTAAAGTAGAAGGTTCAGGCTGGGCAATTCTCGTTTGGGTACCCCGGTCTGGAAGGTTAGAAATTTTGCAAAGTACACTTCATCAATTATTTACACAATGGGATACGATACCGCTCCTTGTACTAGATGTCTGGGAACATGCGTATTATTTACAATACCAAAATCGAAAAGATGAATATATTAAAAACTGGTGGAATGTTGTAAATTGGCCTGATGTAGAAAAAAGGTTTGAAACTGCGAAACAAATTGAATGGACACCATATTAGACGCAAATTCTCTGCGTCTTTTTTAATGGAAGTAGAAGGAAGATTTCGTTCATATTTTAAAAGGCCAAGCATACACTTGTACAAAAAGTGCCAAAAGGACGTGGGGGGAAATATGAGACGAATTTGTGTAATCATTACGCTTCTTATGATGTATGCAAGCGTTATGCCGATTCCTACATATGCAAAGATGAACAGCAATGTTAGTGCTCGAAATGCTGTATTAATGGAGCAACAGTCTGGTCGTGTATTATACGGAAAGGCAGAACATGAGCCTCAAAAAATTGCTAGTATAACAAAAATTATGACCGCCTTATTAGCTGCTGAATCAGGGAAGATGAAAGAAATGGTATCAGTTAGTAATGAAGCGGTGAGGGTGGAAGGATCGGCAATCTATTTAAAGCCTGGACAAAAAGTGAAGTTAGAAGATTTAGTATACGGACTCATGCTTAGATCTGGTAATGACGCAGCGCAAGTAATTGCTGAAAGTGTGGGTGGGAGTATAGATGGATTCGTATATTTAATGAATCAAAAAGCGAAAGAAATTGGAATGAAAGATACGCACTTCTCAAACCCTCATGGCTTAGATGGAGATGGATCACATTATTCGTCGGCTTACGATATGGCATTATTAACGAAATATGCAATGGGAAACGAGACATTTAAGAAAATCTTTGGAACCAAAACATATAAATCAGATTCTTGGGATTACCCGTGGAAAAATAAACATAAGCTGGTAACGTCTTATTATGAATTTGCAACAGGGGGAAAAACAGGCTTTACGAAGAAAGCTGGGCGAACGCTTGTTACAACGGCATCAAAAGGTGGACTAGATTTAATTGTCGTAACTTTGAGTGCCTCTAGTGATTGGGATGATCATATGAATTTGTTTGATAAAGGTTTTGACCGTTTCAAACAAACGAAAGTTTTAGGACAAGGAGCAATTGCTGAAATAAATGAAAAGAAGTATGCCAACCATGTTTATACGAAAAATAGTTTTTCGGTACCGTTAACTGAAGAAGAAAAAAAGAACGTAGTATTAAAAGTTGAACTCGATAAAAGTACAAAACTTACGGATGGAGTAAAGGTTGGGAAGACAGACATTTATGTTGGTAATGAAAAAGTTGGAGAACGGAATTTATTTTATAGTAAACGAAAGTTAGTAGCTACAACGGGACTTTACTGGAATAATGTGAAAGAAATTTTTTCTTACATGATAGGTGTTGGGAACGATGGTTAATCTCGTATGGGTAGCGATGGCTGTCATTGGGATTGTATACGCCATGATAAATGGAACGATGGAAGAAGTGAATAAAGCTGTATTTGACGGAGCAAAAGATGCGGTAACGATTTGTATAGGACTTATTAGTGTTTTAGTATTTTGGCTCGGTTTAATGAAAATTGCAGAGGAAGCCGGATTGTTAAAAAAATTAGTTACACTTTTTATGCCGATAGTAAAAAGGTTGTTTCCAGAAATACCAAAGGATCATCCGTCTATGGGATTTATTCTATCAAATATGATGGCAAACTTTTTTGGTCTAGGTAATGCAGCGACCCCTCTTGGTATTAAAGCGATGGAACAACTGAAAGAGTTAAATGGAGGAAAGGATTCGGCGAGCCGTTCTATGGTGACGTTTCTAGCATTAAATACATCAGCTATTACATTAATTCCTACGACAGTCATTTCCATTCGAATGACGTATGAATCAGCGAATCCTACTGAAATTGTTGGGGTAACATTTATTGCACAAGTACTTTCTATGATTGGGGCAATTTGGATTGACCGCTATTTTTACCGAAGAAGGAGTAGAAAGGGGCGGAAAAAATGAGCATTGTAAATACAATTTCCTTATGGGTAATCCCTTGTGTAATTGGTTTTATCCTTTTATATGGCACAATAAAGAAAGTGCCGACGTATGAATCGTTCGTTGAGGGAGGAAAAGAAGGGATTCAAATTGCAATTTCCATCTTACCGTTTATGGTTGGAATGCTTGTGTCTATTTCTATATTCCGGTCTTCAGGTGCGTTAGATGCAATGATATCGGTAATGAAGCCAATGTTAGATTTGATCCATGTTCCAGCAGAAATTGTACCCTTAGCACTTATACGCCCTATTTCAGGCTCTGCTGGTTTAAGTATTACGACCGATTTAATTGCAACATATGGGCCAGATTCGTTTATTGGGAGATTGGCTTCTACGATGCAAGGGAGCACAGATACGACTTTCTATATTTTAACTGTATATTTTGGAGCGGTTGGGATTAGAAAAATGGGGGATGCACTAAAAGTAGGACTTTTTGCAGATTTAATCGGGATTATATGCTCAATTGTGTTCGTTTCTTTATTGTTTCAGTAATACTATTCATTTTTTACGCTATTTCGCTTATAATACGTATACGACCACTATTAAGGTGTAGCTTAATAGTGGTTTTTTTATGTGGTATTTTTGACAAAATGATGAACTTTTATTGTGAGAAATATGAAAAATATGGACAATAATAAAGGGTAAAAACATGATTTGACCTTTATATGTTTATTATCATCGCTATGTTGTTTAAGTAAGATGAAGCGAATAGCCGTAAAGCGTATGCGGTTGCCAAGTCTTTCTAATGTAAGGTAAGATAAATTCGAGGTGAAAAAAAGAAATGGAACGATTACAAAAAGTGATTGCGCAAGCAGGTATTGCATCGAGAAGAAAGGCTGAGGAATTAATTCAGCAAGGAAAAGTGAAAGTTAATGGAAAAATAGTGAAAGAGTTAGGGACAAAAGTAACTCCTCAAGATAAAGTAGAAGTAAATAATATCCCTCTTGAAAAAGAAGAACCTGTTTATTTTTTACTATATAAACCAACTGGCGTAATTTCAAGTGTATCAGACGATAAAGGAAGAAGTGTTGTAACGGACTTTTTCCCGGAAATTACACAACGTTTATTCCCAATCGGACGCTTAGATTATGATACGTCTGGCGTATTATTAATGACAAACGATGGGGACTTCGCAAACGTATTAATGCATCCTAGATATAAAGTTGAAAAAACATATGTTGCAAAAATAAAAGGGCCATTAACAGGTGAGAAAATTCGCATGTTAGAACGCGGTGTTACGTTAGAAGACGGTAAAACAGCACCAGCACGTGTGAAAATTATTTCTTGGGACAAGCGTAAAGAGATGGCTATTGTACAATTAACAATTCATGAAGGACGTAATCGTCAAGTACGTCGTATGTTTGAAGCGTTAGACTGTAAAGTAGTGAAATTAAAACGTGAATGTTATGCTTTCTTAGAAGTAGGAAGCCTGCGACCTGGTGATGCGAGAGAATTGACACCACATGAGGTGAAACAATTACGCGCGCTTGCTTCTACAAAGCCAAGATAAGCTATAGAGTTAAAAATTCACCAGTGGAGTGCTCTGCTGGTGATTTATTCAATACAACATTTACAGAAGATAATACATAACATTTACCGAGGAGAGGTAATATGAAGAAAAATCGCTTATTATTTCGCGTTATTATTCTACTCATTTTATGTGGTGCTGTAGGATTTACCCTTTATCAAGGATTCTTTGCTAATAAAGAGAAAATGCAAATCGGAAAAGAAGCACCTAACTTTATTGTGACGGATTTAGAAGGAAAGAAAATTGAACTAAAAGATTTAAAGGGAAAAGGTGTATTTTTAAACTTTTGGGGCACGTGGTGTAAACCTTGTGAAAAAGAAATGCCTTATATGAATGAATTATATCCAAAGTATAAAGAAAAAGGCGTTGAAATCATAGCGTTAGATGCAGATGAAACGGATATTGCAGTAAAGAACTTTGTGAACCAATATGGTTTGAAATTCCCAGTTGCCATTGATAAAGGACAAAAGATTATAGGAACATATGGAGTAGGTCCTTTACCGACAAGCTTTTTGATTGATAAAGATGGAAAAGTAGTGGAGCAAATTATAGGGGAACAAACGAAAGAACAGTTAGAAGGGTATTTAAAGAAAATTACTCCGTAATAAAGAAAGCCTTTACATAAGGGGTGCGTGTTTATAGTGCCTCTGGTTTAAAAATTCTGAGTATTGCGGTAACTCGAGGTTAGAATATACAATAGTACATATAGATACAGGGGCGGTGAGAGTGTTGAAAGAAATTAAATGTGAATGTGGACATGTTAATCCAATAGGAACCGTTTTTTGTGAAGCTTGCGGGAAACCATTTGAAAGCAATGAAAATGCAAAACTATTGGATATGCGCTATGAGGGGAGTGCACGGAGATCTCTCACGCAGACAAAAACAATAGTCGATAAAATTTGGAGCTTTTTCTCTTCTGTAAAAGTAGGTGTATGGCTAATCGTAATAACTTTAGCTGCATCAGCGATAGGAACTATATTTCCGCAAGAAATGTACATAACTCCAGGTATTGCACCAGCTGAATATTATAAACAAGAATACGGATTTTTAGGACAATTATACTATCAATTAGGGTTTAATAATTTATACGGTTCATGGTGGTATATGATTTTGATTGCTTCTATCGGTATTTCACTTGTGATATGTAGTTTAGACCGCGTTATTCCACTTTATAAAGCTTTAAAAAAGCAAGGCGTAAAAAGACATCCTAGTTTTTTAAAGAGACAGAGATTATATGGGACTGGTACACCGCAAGAAGGTGACCTGGAAAGAGTGCAAGAGAATTTAAAGAAAAGAAACTATAACGTGAAAGTGGAAGACGGAAACGTTTTAGCAGAAAAGGGACGCTTCTCGCGTTGGGGTCCATATGTAAATCATATCGGTCTTATTATCTTTTTATTCGGTGCGATGCTTCGTTTTTTACCGAGTATGTACGTAGACGAAGCACTTTGGTTACGTGACGGTGAAACGAAAGAAATACCAGGGACGGATGGACAATACTACTTAAAAAACGAGAAATTTATAAAAGAAGTTTATGATAAAAGTAAGGACAAGGAAGTTTTTGATGAAGCGATTGATCGTGTAGGCGATAAAATGATTGCGAAAAACTTCCAAACGAATGCCGTATTATATAAAGCAGTAGGAGAAAATATAGCAGGACAAAAACCGAAATTAGAAAAAGTAAAAGAAGCGGAAATTCGAGTGAATGAACCACTGAAATTTGATCAATTTGCAGTGTATCAAGTGGATTATAAAGAAAGTGAATTTAAAAGTATGTCCTTTAACTTGCAAAATAAAGAAAATAATCAAAAGTGGGGACCAATTAAAGTAGATTTAACGAATCCTAAGGAAAAATATGATTTAGGAAATGGTTATTCTCTAGAACTATTAAGCTATTTTCCTGATTTTTATTTTGATGAGAATGGAAAACCAAATACAAAAACGAAATTACCAAACAATCCTGCATTTGTATTTAAAATGTTTACACCTGAAACACCAGATGGTGAAGTGAGTTTTGTTGGTATTCAGCAAAATATAGAACCAGATGGAAACAACAAATATAAAATGTCGTTTGCAGGTGTTGAAATGCAAAATGCAACAGCACTTACTGTAAGAAAAGATTTAACGCTTTGGATTCTCGGCATTGGAGGATTTATATTTATGGTTGGTGTCATTCAAGGTATGTATTGGAATCATCGCCGTATTTGGATACAACGTGTTAATGATGAATGGTGGATTGCAGGGCATACAAATAAAAATTGGTTCGGTTTAAAGAAAGATATTGAAAGAGTACTAGAAGGTACAGCAATTCCACAGCCAAATGATAAAGTAATTGATAAAAAAATTAGTTAAGGTGGGGAAACGATATGGTGCAAATAAGTAGTAACTTTCTCTTTACCGCATTTATTTTATATTTAATTGCCACTCTATTTTTCGGGGGAGCAATTAAAGAAAAGGGTCATAAATGGGCAAATGTAGGAATAACGATTACAATTTTAGGGTTTATTGCACAAACAGTATATTTTGTTACAAGGTGGATTGCATCAGGACATGCGCCAGTTAGTAACTTTTTTGAATTCGGTACATTTTTCGGCATGATGCTTGTAGGAGCATTTATTGTCATGTATTTTATGTACCGTGTAAGCATAATCGGACTATTTGCATTACCAGTTGCGCTTTTATTAATTGCCTATGCAAGTATGTTTCCGAGGGAAATATCCCCGCTTATTCCATCTTTAAAAAGTAATTGGTTACATATTCACGTGACGACGGCAGCAGCAGGACAAGCCATTTTAGCGATTAGTTTTATTACAGGTGTTATGTATTTATTGAAAAATGTAGATCAATCGACGAGAAGTAAACGTACATTTTGGCTAGAGACGGTAGTATTTACACTTGTTTGTACAGTTGGATTTATTGGAGTAACAACGGTATTTTCTAGTATGAAATATGAAGCGAAGTTTCAATGGATTGATAAAAATGAACAACAAGTGGAAATGAAATACAATCTTCCGGCTTTAGTTGGACCGCACGAAGGGAAGTTACTGACAGAAAATAAATTAGAACCGGCAGTTGAAGTTCCAGCGATTGTAAATGCGAAAAAATTAAATACTGTTATTTGGTCAGTGTTAGTTGGAACATTACTGTATATTGTATTAAGACTTGTTTTACGGAAGCGAGTATCGGCGGCACTTCAGCCGTTAGTAAAGAATACGAATAGTGATTTACTAGATGAAATCGGATATCGATCTATTGCAATTGGATTCCCAGTGTTCACATTAGGTGCATTAATTTTTGCGATGATTTGGGCACAAATAGCGTGGACACGTTTTTGGGGCTGGGATCCAAAAGAGGTTTGGGCACTTATCACTTGGCTCTTTTATGCGGCAGTATTACATTTACGCCTATCAAAAGGATGGCATGGAGAGAAGTCAGCTTGGCTTGCAGTAATTGGTTTTGCAATCATTATGTTTAACTTTATTGTAGTAAACTTAATTATTGCCGGTTTACATTCATATGCATAGAGAAATAAAATAGGGGAGTGCATGTCACTTTCCTATTTTGTTTTTGTCAACTTTTCTTCTTTTTTGAGAAAAACATGACAAAGTAGCGGTTGATTTTGTAAAATGATGTCGAGGACATTATATGCTGTTCAAAAAAAATACATAGTTTTGGAAAAAAAATGAACAAAATTTATTATTCTTGTGAAGCATAATATGGGAAGTGAAACATTTAGAAGATTGCTTAAATAAACGAGAATAGCGCAACATAATAGTTAAAGAAGGGTAGGTGTGAACCGCTGAGGTGAGAGTGCGCAGCGGGTAGAGATGGAAAATGAATCAAGAATTTTAATTGTAGATGATGAGGATCGTATTCGTCGTTTATTGAAAATGTACTTAGAAAGAGAACAATATACGATTGAAGAAGCAGATAATGGTGATACAGCTTTAGAAATGGCGTTGCAAAATGATTACGATTTAATCTTATTAGATCTTATGATGCCTGGTAAAGATGGCATTGAAGTATGTAAAGGGGTTCGTGAGAAGAAAGCGACACCAATTATTATGCTGACAGCAAAAGGTGAAGAAGTAAATAGAGTACAAGGATTTGAAGTTGGAACAGATGATTATATTGTAAAGCCATTTAGTCCACGTGAGGTCGTACTACGTGTGAAAGCGGTATTACGTCGTGCTGTACCAACAACATTCTTTACACAAGATACAACGACAAAAGATGTTACTGTATTCCCGCACTTAACAATTGATAACGATGCACACCGTGTTACTGCAGATGGTAATGAAGTAAACTTAACGCCGAAAGAATATGAGTTACTATTATTTTTAGCGAAAGCTCCTGATAAAGTATTCGATCGTGAGCAACTGTTAAAAGAAGTATGGCAATATGAATTCTTCGGAGATTTACGTACAGTTGATACACATGTAAAGCGTTTACGTGAGAAGTTAAGCAAAAAATCACCAGATGCAGCGAAAATGATCGTTACTGTTTGGGGTGTAGGTTACAAATTTGAGGTTGTGAACGACTGATGCTTTGGAGAAGTGTAGTAGGGAAGTTATGGATGACCATATTACTTCTCGTTTCGTTTGTTCTTGGATTTGTTGCGATTTTACTTTCACAGTTTTTTAGAACGTATTATGTTGATATGAGTGAAGCTAGGCTTCAAAAAGTTGCAACAAGTGTTTCAGAGTTAATTGAAGAAGGTGCCGATGTAAAAACGATTGAGAATATCGCTTACAAATTCTCTGACCCACTTTCAAGGATTATTATTGTAGAAGATGGTAAAGAAATCTCTTCTTCACCGAAACAAGAAGGGTTAGTCACTCTTACAATGGATGACTTAAAAGAAGATAAAGAATTAGCGGCTGTGTTTACAGACAAAAAAGAAATTAAGAATAATATTAGAAAAGCGTCTAATAGTAGGAAGAATAAAAACACCGAAAATGATATTATGATCGTCGGAAAACCAGTGCAATCAAAAAATCAAAGTGCAGTGTTCGTATATGAATCTTTACAAGTACCGATACAAGGTATGGAAAGAACAACTGATTTTATTTTCTTATCGGCTGGAATTGCGATTATATTAACAACTTTCTTTGCGTTCTTCTTATCTACTCGGATTACAGCACCGCTTCGTAAAATGCGTGAGGTTGCTTTTGAAGTGTCACGTGGGAAGTTTGATGCAAAGGCTCCTATGGTATCTCAGGATGAGATTGGTGAGCTTGCAACGGCCTTAAATCAAATGGGAAAACAGTTGAAGTTTAATATGAACGCCTTGCAACAAGAAAAAGAGCAGTTAGCAAGTATTTTGAGTAGTATGGCAGATGGGGTTATTACGTTAAATCAAGAAGGTGAAGTCGTTGTAATCAATCCGCCGGCCGAACATTTCTTACAAGTTTGGCAAGAAGAAAAAGAGATAGAGCTCAGTAAAAAACTACCTTCTGAACTTGTGGAATTATTCCATCTCGTTGTAGAAAGCGAACAACAACAAGTTGTTGAAATTAATTTACAAAAAGGAAACTATGTAGTTCTTATGACGCCGCTTTACAATCAAACGAAAATTCGTGGAGCTGTAGCAGTACTGCGAGATATGACGGAAGAACGTCGTCTTGAAAAGATGCGTCAAGATTTTATTGCGAATGTATCACATGAACTTCGTACACCAATGGTCATGCTGCAAGGGTATAGTGAAGCGATTTTAGATGATATTGTGCAAACGAAAGAGGAAATAGATGAGTTTGTTCAAATTATTTATGATGAATCTGTTCGTTTAGGTAAACTTGTAAATGAATTGTTAGATTTAGCTCGTATGGAAAGCGGTCATGTAGAGTTACATATTGGTGAAGTGGATATACATCCGTTTGTTGAAAAAATTGGTCGTAAATTCCAAGGGATTGCAAAGGATAAAGAGGTCGCGTTAACGGTTGATTTCAAAGGTCCAATTGAACAATACCCGTTTGATGCAGATCGTATGGAACAAGTATTGACGAATTTAATTGATAACGCAATACGTCATACGAATGCAGGCGGACATGTAACGCTTGTAATTGATACGAAAAATAACGGTCTTATTTTTGAAGTACAAGATTCGGGTGCAGGCATTCCAGAAGAAGATATTCCATTTTTATTTGATCGTTTCTATAAAGCTGATAAAGCAAGAACACGTGGGAAAAAGGGTGGAACAGGACTCGGGCTTGCGATTGCGAAAAATATTGTTCAAGGCCATGATGGTAAAATTTCTGTATCAAGTGTTGTTGGAGAAGGAACTACATTCTCTGTATATTTACCGAATCGTATAATTTAGATATGCGTTTTTAAAGTTGATAATGAATAAAGTTCTGCTGTTTTTTATTTTTTTGTAAACTCAATTAAATAAAGAATGGTAGAACTTTTTTCTATGTTGCTCGAATAAAGAATAACAAGAGAGGTGCTGTGAAGAAATGAAATTATATACAAAAACAGGAGATAAAGGAACGACAAGTGTAATAGGTGGCAGGGTTGATAAAGATGATATCCGTGTGGAAGCGTATGGAACAATAGACGAGGCAAATTCTCATATTGGATATGCAATGACTAAGCTTCAAGGCGGGGCTTTTATAGATATTTACAATGAGCTCGAAAATATTCAACATGAACTATTTGATTGCGGAGGAGACTTGGCAATAGTGGAACAAAAAATTCCTTATAAAGTGACAATTGTGATGGTTGAAAGTTTAGAAAGAAAGATTGATTTATATATAGAAGAAGCACCGCCACTAGAACGCTTTATTTTGCCAGGTGGTAGCGAGGCAGCGGCTACTATTCATATTGCACGTACTGTTGTAAGGAGAGCAGAACGCTCTATAGTATCATTGCAAAAAGAAGTGAAAATAAATGAAGTTGTATTAAAGTATGTAAATAGATTATCTGATTATTTGTTTGCGATAGCTCGAGTAATAAATGCCCGATTACAAGTGAAAGATGTGGAGTATAACCGTAGTGCATTAGTTTTTCGTGATAAGAAAGAGAAGGAAGTGGAGTAATTCACTTTCTTTTTTTGTATACTTTTTTCTGTAATATACCAAAATAGAGAAGGTATGGTGGTAATTAGAAAACGGAGGATGTATATGAAAGTTTTAAAATGCGGTGTCATGTTATTGAGTATACTGTTTGTATCTCAATTACATGTTTATGCAGAAGAAAATCGATGGACATGGCCTGTTGAAGGTCAGATAAGTGATTATTTTGGGACAAGGCATGGAAAACACTATGGTATTGATGTAGCTGCGCCGATTGGAACGCCTGTGGCAGCTATCCAAGATGGTAAGGTAACGAGGTCTTATTATTCAAGTAGTTATGGAAATGTTGTATTTATTAAACACGGAGAATATGAGGCTGTATATGCACATTTAAATAAGAGATATGTGGATCAAGGAGATTATATTTCCAAAGGAGAAAAAATTGGAGAAGTAGGGAACACGGGAGAATCGCGAGGTGCGCACTTACATCTAGAACTTCATCAAGGAAGATGGACGATGGCGAAAAAGAATGCGATGAACCCATTGCTTGTTTTAAGTGAACAAAGAAATGAAGTTGTTTCTTCGTCATTATATGTCGTACAAAAAGGGGATACTTTAGTTAGTATTGCACGGAAATTTAGTATGACACTTAAGGAAATTAAAGAAAAAAATGGATTGCAGCAAGAGCTAATTTATCCTAATCAACAATTATATGTTAAGTAAAGGAAACGCTTCAAAAATTAAACTTTGAACAAATTTATGTTCTTCTTAAATAAGATTCAATGTAAATGAAATTATATGGGCGCTTTTGCTAGAACTATTGAGTGAATCAGAGCATCTATATCTAAAAGAAAACCGTCCCAAAATTTATTTTGGGACGGCTTCTTTTACCAAAAAATAAAGACACATATAAATCCAGAAATAGCTAAATAGCTATATAAGTAAAAAACTTTTGTTCTTGTTTTCTCTTTTGTTCGAAACAGTACGATAGTCGGTTCAATTAAACCGATTGTCAAACAAAGTAGGCCAAGAAGCATACAACCAATCGAGATAGAATACAGGGCGATTTGTGGTGCTTGAAATGGAATCATCCATTTTAATAAAAATGCAATAAGTGCAGTGTAACAAATACTACCGATGTATTTATTCAGTGGTGTATTAGAACGAAAACCAGGAAGTTTTTTTAAGAAAGAGCGGGAAACAACTTCTGTTTGTAAAGATGTATGCTCTTCAATAATTTTTTGAGCTTCTTTTCCTTTTTGAAAAAGAGATAAGATCCAATTTCGCTCACCCTGAAAAATAAATTGAGAAGTTGTCAAATAGTGATCAATCTTCACTTTATTCCAACTCTTCCACGGATGACGCTCACACAATTTTAATTTACTTTCTGTTTTTTTATCATACTGATAAATACTGATGCCATCTTCATCGAAAGTAGCATAGTATGTCTCGTTTGAGAATGTGCCTAAATCAATTGGGCAGTAGAAAAGTAATTCTTTTTTTAAGTAAAAGTATTCTTTTCTTAAGTTTTTTTTCATTGCTTCTCGAATAGAATGTCTCTTGTCTTTTTTCATGACATTTCCTCCATAACTCAGAAAATGTTCTTATCTTAACAATTCAATATCTTATCACTTTTAATTATATATGACTAGGTAATTCAAAAGAGAAATGCCGAATAATAAAAAATATGGATTGTATTGTAAAATATCTCGCAATTTATTTGTTGTTACGAAAAATAAATAACTAATTTTAAATAAGTTACAATTTTTTAGTTCACAATGTTATGAGGTTGTTGTATAATGAAGGGGAAAATAGAATATCGGTCTATCTTCGGGGCAGGGTGAAAATCCCGACCGGCGGTGATGAACTATTTATGATTTTGTTCTAAGCCCGCGAGCCGTTAAGGCAGGATTTGGTGTGATTCCAAAGCCGACAGTATAGTCTGGATGGGAGAAGATGGAGGTTCAAGCGTTCAAAAAAGATATGGATTTGAACGTCTGTTTGATGTGCCTTAAATTCTCCCTTTGTGTAAAACACAAAGGGTTTTTTCGTTCTATGAAAAAATAGGCATAGCAGAACCTTTCCACTTTCCATGAGATGATCGATGGAAAAGGAGAGAGAAAGATGAAACAAAAAAACAGTGTAGTGCAGATGGTGAGTGTAGCGATGCTAAGTAGTATTGCATATTTACTAATGATGTTGGATTTCCCGTTCCCAGGGCTTCCGCCATTTTTGAAAATTGATTTTAGTGATGTACCAGCTCTAATTGCGGCAATTATCTTTGGACCAGTAGCAGGAGTGATTGTAGAGGCGATAAAGAACATTTTACATTACGGGATTCAAGGAAGTTTAACGGGAGTACCAGTTGGAGAAATTGCAAACTTTATTGCAGGATGTTTATTTATTGGGCCAGCAGCTTTCTTATTTAGAAAGTATCGTACTGTGAAGAGTTTAACTACAGGATTAATGCTAGGGACAATTACAATGGCACTTATTATGAGTGTATTAAACTACATCATCATATTCCCGGCGTACACTTGGTTTTTAAATTCACCAGCTATGTCTAGCGAAGCTATAAAAACAACGGTTGTAACGGCAATCTTACCATTTAATTTAATTAAAGGGATTGTTGTAACAATTGTATTTGTAGCATTATTCTCACGCCTGAAAGTATGGGTGTTTGCAAAAATGAAAAATGCATAATATATACTAAAACCATTAGTAGTGTGAAACTACTAATGGTTTTTTATTAAGGAAAATAAAATTTAGATACAAAAAACGCCCCTCATCAATAGGAGGGGCGTTTTTTGAAGTTAATAAAAGACTATTCGAATTTTAAAGCGTCTCCGTCGAATGATTCGTCAGCAACTTTAATTGAGTCAGTTGGACAGCCTTCGAATGCATCCATCATATCTTCAATTAATACATCTGGAATTTCAACGATACCTTGGTTATCATCTAATGTTACAAATGCAATACCTTCATCATCATAGTCATAAATGTCTGGTGCAGCAGCGCCACAAGCACCACATGCAATACAAGTATCTTTATCAACGATTGTATATTTTGCCATCTTTTTTCCCTCCTGATAATATGTATGTGAAAAGCTCGCCATAAAAATTATAACCTTATTGTAAAACGGTTTGTAAAACTTTTCAACATAAAATTATAATGATAATGCTTATCAATTAGAGTGTCAACTTATTTTTGAATTATGTCATAAGATTTTCAAAATACGTAAATATGATTTCGTTTGATACAATAGAATATATACAAGTATATAGTTCTTATATGATAAGTTTAATGAGCGACAGTAGATAGTGTAATTGTACTGAAAAGAATGAAGTTAAGATTGGAAGGTGGAAGCGGTCATGCAAATACAATATACTTTGTTGCATTGTTTAAAACAATTGAATGGTGAAAGAACCGTTTCTTCTATTTATTATTTACTAAAGGGCAAACGTTCTTCGCAAACTTTACAAGATGGAAATATGTTCCGAATTTCTTTTTTGTTCGGAATATATAAATCATTAAATAGAAATGACTATGATGGTGAAGTTGCAAAGTTGTTGCAAGCGGATTTTATTCAAGAAATACATGAAAATACATATGTGTTAACACCTACGGGTAAAATGCAGTTACATAAATGGGAGGAAGTTTATGCTTTTCCGGCGCATTTGCATGGTTTACATTATGGTGAATTAGGTGAAACATTTTGGAAAAGATTATCATTAATTATTCAAACCATATCAAATTTACAACAGAATAATACGAGATTTATTCCAATTCAGCAAGATACAGAAATAATGATGTGGGTGAAACGTTTTCTAACAGGAAGGCCATATAAGAGAAGTGAGTTGGCGAGAAAACTATGGACGGAAGTACATAATCTTTTAGAAAAGAGTAATGCGATAGAAGCGACGATTGTAACATATCGATTAACGGGTTATGAACGCATTGGTTGTACATTGCAACAATTAGCAGAAATTACGAAACAAGATATATTCAGGGTGTATTTTTTATTTTGGGGTACAATACATTTCTTTATACAAGAAGTTCGTGATAAAGAAAATGAATTTCCACTATTAGCTGAAATTATATCTTATCCAAATGAGAGAGCTGAATTATTTAGTTTATCCACGAAAAAAACATATGATTTTTGGAGACAAGGACGTTCTTTAGAAGAAATAGCGACGATTCGGAATTTAAAGGTTGCAACGATAGAAGATCATTTTGTTGAAATTGCTTTGCGAGAAAAAGATTTTTCTATTGAAATGTTTATGGAAAAAGAAAAGATAGACAAAGTAATAAAAGTAATTGAAGCATTGCAAACGCGGAAGTTACGTGTTTTGAAACAAGCGGTTGGAGAAGATATCTCTTATTTTGAAGTTCGTCTTGTATTAGCGCGGATGGAGGGTGTAAATGAAACTTGAAGAATATTTATATAAGTGGTTTGGATATTCTGAATTTCGTCCAGGTCAAAAAGGAGTAATTACAGATTTATTAGAAGGAAAAGATGTGATAGCAATGCTTCCGACTGGAAGAGGGAAATCTATGTGCTATCAGTTTCCGGGGCTTATGCGAGAAGGAACAGTGCTTGTTGTATCACCGTTATTATCTTTAATGGAAGATCAAGTGACACAATTAAAGTATGTTGTGAAAAACCGAGTGATAGCATTTAATAGTTTTCGGACATTAAATGAAAAAAGAGAAGCGATGAAAAAATTATCTTCATATAAATTTATTTTTGTTTCACCAGAGATGTTGCAGTCGGAGTTATTAATTAGGGAATTGAAGAAAATTCATATTTCATTATTTGTTGTTGATGAGGCTCATTGTATTTCTCAATGGGGTTATGATTTTAGACCGGACTATAAAAAACTAAATGTAGTTATTGAAAATATTGGTTCTCCTACAGTATTAGCATTGACAGCCACAGCGACAAAAGGGGTACTGCAGGATATCGCAGATAGTTTAAATTTAAAGGGTGCCGCGGAACATGTATACTCTATTGATCGTCCTAATATTGCAATGGATGTGCAATTTGTAGAGACGATAGAAGAAAAGAAAGAGGCGCTTTTAGAGCAGGTGATGTATTTACAAGGGCCGGGGATTGTATATTGCTCAAGTAGAGCGTGGACAGAAAGGTTAACGGAATACTTGAGAGGGAAAGGTGTTACTGGTGTAGCTTTTTATCATGGTGGTATGGAACATGAAGAGCGTATGTTAATTCAACAGCAGTTTATGAACGATCAATTGCAACTTGTAATATGCACAAGTGCATTTGGTATGGGGGTAAATAAGGCGAATACGCGATATATTATTCATTTTCATTATCCAACTAATATAGCCTCTTACTTACAAGAAATCGGAAGAGCTGGAAGAGATGGCGAACCGAGTATAGCTATTTTATTATGTAGTCCGTTGGATCATGATTTACCAATTTCAATCATTGAGGATGAATTGCCAAGTAAGTCACAAATAAAATTTTTATTTTCTTTACTACAAGAAAGAATATTTCAAACGAAGGAATTACCAATAGAAGATGTAGAAGAAATTTGTTATAATGCAGCAAGATTTAATGAGCAATATTGGCGTTTCGTTCGTTATCATCTCGAACAGGTTGGAATTATACAACAACGAAGATTATTATTAGAAGGTTTGTCAGATGAAATCATGAACCGATTAATAGCTGAAGTAGAAATAAGGTTGCGTAATAAATATAGTGAGCTAGAAAATATGAAGTCATGGATACAAGTTAAAGGGTGTAGACGTGAATATGTGCTGCAACAGTTCGGTTATAGGAAAGAGCAAGAGTTAATTAATTGCTGCGATTATTGCGGTATTACCAAAGAAGATTATAAAAAAAGACGAGCGCAACAATCGGATTTCGACTATAATTGGGAAACAGAGTTACAAAAGCTTTTCGGCCTAGAAAAGATGGAGGAATGATGAACATTCAAAGGCATAATGTTGAAGATATGAGTCCGCAGGAAATAAGGCTGAATCTATATATAACACAGTTAATTATTATCGGTATTGGCTGTTTACTGGCATATATATTATTTCAAGATGTAAAAGAAGTCTTTAATTTATGGAAATGGGAACCAGTATCTATACTTATTATAGGTGGTTTGTTAGCGATTGGTATTGTGTTATTAGATTATGTTGCAATGCGAGTGTTTCCGGAGTCATGGTTTGATGATGGTGGTATTAACGATAAGATGTTTCGAGGAATGTCCGTTCTACACTTACTCGTTATTACGTTCTTGATTGGTTTTGCAGAAGAATTTTTATTTAGAGGTGTAGTACAGACTCATTTTGGAATTGTAATTGCGAGCTTCGTATTTGCAGTGTTACATATTCGTTATATAACAAAGCCATTTTTATTTTGTTTCGTCTGTTTTATTAGTTTTGTCTTTGGTTATGTATTTGAATGGACAGGAAATTTGTTTATAACAATCTTTGCACACTTTCTTGTTGATTTTATAATGGGACTCCAATTAAGAAAATAAATGGAAGGTGGTGGTGAACAACATGAGGAAACGAATTCCTGATTTTGAAGAGGAATTAGAAGTTGAGCGAGTGGAAGAAAAAGAAAGTTTACCGCCGCGTAGTGAAATTCATAGAAATAAAGAGAAAAAACAAAAGTTTAAAATAAATCACATTTTCGTCCGGGTTTTAACATTTCTATTCATTCTTCTGCCGATTAGTATTTTGTGGTACACGGATAAATATATTCAGGTGAAGGGTGATAGTAATAATGCTGGAAAAAGTGCGTTTGAAGTAATCTTCTTTGATTCAGCTAAATCTGAGTCGCAGAAACATTCTGAAAAAGTAATAACGCATACTGTGAAAGAGGGAGAAACTTTAGAAAGTATAGCGAAGCAATATTTTTCAGATGGAAATGGAATTGAAGTAATTAAAAAGTATAATAACTTGCAGGAAGATGAAGTGAGTGCAGGTCAAGAATTAAAAATTCCGATAAAAGATAAGTCCACAAAGCAAGAAAGCTAGCGAGTTAAGCGATCACAGTTTGTTATAAAAGCCTAGGATTATCTTTATGAGGAGGGAGTCAAAAATATGATATGGATTATATTATTCAGTACTCTCATAGGCATGGGGATTTTATTACTTTTTGTGATGTATAAAGAAGCGATGCGTAATACGGTGTTGGAACATACTTTAGTATTTAAAGAATTTCCGAAAAGTTTTCAAAAAGTAAATGTGTTTTTTATTTCTGATATTCATAGAAGGGTCATTTCGAATTTGTTAATTGAACAAGTAAAAGGAAAAGTAGATCTCGTAATTATCGGAGGAGATTTAGCAGAGAAAGGTGTCTCTTTATCAAAAATCTCTGCGAATATTCAAAAGTTAAGAGAGATAGGTCCTGTATATTTTGTGTGGGGAAACAATGATTATGAGATAGAATATCATGAATTAGATGCGTTATTATTAGAAAATAACGTAAAAGTTTTAGATAATACAAGAGTGGTATTTGAGTCTGAATTAGGAGAGAAAATTTGTTTGCTCGGTATAGATGATGTTGGATTGCACCGTGATCGTCTAGATTTGGCATTGGCGGATTGTAAAGAAGATGGTTTTCGTATCCTAGTTAGTCACAACCCTGATATAATAAAAAAAATGTCTGGAAATGAACAGATTTCACTTGTGTTAAGTGGACATACGCATGGAGGACAAATCCGATTATTCCCATCTAAAAAATATTTAAAAGGTGGCGTATATAACCATTTGAATACGATTCTCTTTGTTAGTAATGGGTATGGAACAACATTGATACCACTTCGTTTCCGAGCACCTGCTCAAACACATATCATTACATTGTGCGGAGGGAAATGATGCCAACTCTTAGTGGGAAATATAATATAAAAGCCGTTTCGAATATAATTGGAGTTCAGCCGAGTACGCTTCGTGCATGGGAAAGACGATATCAAATTATTGCCCCAAAGCGGAATCAAGCTGGGCATCGCTTATATACAGAAGAGCATATTCAAATTTTAAAATGGTTAATGGAAAAAGTTTCTTCCGGTATGATGATTGGACAAGCAGTTCAGTTATTAGAAGAGAATCGTTTGCAGAGTACAGTTCAAAAAGAGATACATTTCGATAAAGAAGTTGTTTTAGTGGACGATTTGCTACAAGCTTTGTTAAAATTTGATGAAATTACAATTGCTGCATTATTAAACGAAGCTTTTAGTATATATTCAACAGAAAAGGTTGTTGCCAGTATCGTTCTTCGAGTGACAGACAAATTATTAACGTCAAAAAATAATAATGAGATTTCAATGGTGCAATTTCAATATGCACTATCATTTTTACAAACGCGTCTAGGGATGGTGTATCACAATGCCTCAATGTTTTCCTCTTTACACAAAGTTATTGTGTTAGAAAAGGATGCATTGAAAGGATTTATTTTTTCAACTTATTTACGCTTAAAAGGATATGAGGCGATATATATTAGGACAAGCTTAGCTGAAGATGGTATGTTATCAGCGGTAGAGGAAATACAGCCGAAATATGTATTTATATCTTTTGCTGACGAACAAGAAATGAAAAAGACGATGAACTTTATAAATTTATTACAAGAAAAAAGGGAATCTCTTTCTGTTGGATTTATCGGAAAGCTAGGCGTTCTAAACCAGTTGGACATTGAAACAATCTTAATTGGTGATACGAAAGAAGAATGGGATGGATGGTTAAAAATGTCGGAATAGTTGTTCGAAAAGAACCATCTATTTTCTATTTCATATAATAAAAATTAGATGCATTGGTTACGTAGGGAGGGTATGAGATGAGGCTGGAACGATTAAATTACAATAAGATAAAAATTTTTCTAACATTTGATGATTTATCTGAACGAGGATTAACGAAAGAAGATTTATGGAGAAATGCACCGAAAGTACAGCAATTATTTCGTGATATGATGCAAGAAGCAAATAAGGAATTAGGGTTTGAAGCAGATGGTCCGATTGCAGTTGAAGTGTTTTCTCTACAAGCGCAAGGGATGGTTGTAATTGTAACGAAAGAAAATCAAGAAATGGATACAGATGATGAGTTCCGTGACGAGTTTATTGAAATGCAAGTGACTCTAGATGAAAGTGAGCATATATTATATGAGTTTGCTACGCTAGATGACGTAATTAACCTGTCGAATCGCTTATATAACCTTGGTGTAACTGGCGGAAAGCTATATACGTGGGATGAGCGCTTCTATCTTTGGGTGGAAGAAGAGGAACAAATTCAATTGTTAAAGGCGGATTTTATAGCTATTTTAGCGGAATACGGTAATCCGTCTACAGCAACCATTTATCGCATCATGGAGTACGGTAAAGAATTAATGGATGTTAACGCGATAGAACAAATACACAATTACTTTGTGAAAAAACAAAACCTCAGCTAATACAACATAGCTGAGGTTTTGTTTTTATTTGGAGAAGGGAAGGGATGATTGTAAATACTCGAACATACTTTTTGAAAATAAAATATGCAGTTTTATGGGAGTGTGGTTGATGAAAATAAAAAATATTTAAATATTTAAGTATTTTACTTTTCTAAAAGTAATAAAAGGACTATAATAATAGTGAAAACGCTTGCAACAGAAAATAGTTTGTATATATTTGTTAGCGTTTTCTATTGCATTCCAAATTTAAGGGTGTATACTAGGCAATGAAGGTTTACTAAACAAGTGAAATTACAGGGGGTTTACTTACTATGGTAGCCGAAAAGGGAACTCAAACAAAAACACAACAACAAAGGGAACAACATTTTGAACTATTGAATTCAACACAAATTGTTATTAGTGAAGCGTTAGAAAAATTGGGTTATCCAAACGAAGTATATGAATTATTAAAAGAACCAATTCGTATGATGACAGTGAAAATACCAGTTCGTATGGATGACGGGACTGTTAAAATATTTACAGGATATCGTGCGCAACATAATGATGCTGTTGGTCCAACGAAAGGTGGAATTCGCTTCCATCCGAATGTAACAGAAAATGAAGTGAAAGCACTTTCGATCTGGATGAGTTTAAAATGTGGTATTGTTGATTTACCATATGGTGGAGGTAAGGGTGGAATTATCTGTGATCCACGTGAAATGTCATTCCGTGAGTTAGAAAGATTAAGCCGCGGTTATGTACGAGCAATTAGCCAAATCGTAGGTCCGACGAAAGATATTCCAGCTCCAGATGTATTCACAAACTCTCAAATTATGGCGTGGATGATGGATGAGTATAGCCGTATTGATGAATTTAATTCACCAGGATTTATTACAGGTAAACCGCTTGTATTAGGTGGATCACATGGACGTGAAACAGCAACAGCGAAAGGTGTAACAATTTGTATTCGCGAAGCTGCTAAAAAACGTGGCATTGATATTAAGGGTGCACGCGTTGTTGTTCAAGGATTCGGTAATGCTGGTAGCTTCTTAGCTAAATTTATGCATGATGCAGGTGCGAAAGTTATTGCAATCTCAGATGCTTACGGCGCGTTACATGATCCAAACGGATTAGATATTGATTATTTATTAGACCGTCGTGATAGCTTCGGTACAGTAACAAAGCTATTTAACAATACAATTTCAAACAAAGAATTGTTAGAACTTGATTGCGATATTTTAGTACCAGCTGCAATTGAGAACCAAATTACAGAAGAAAATGCTAATGATATTAAAGCAAAAATCGTTGTTGAAGCTGCAAATGGTCCAACAACATTAGAAGCGACTAAAATTTTAACAGATCGCGGAATTTTGCTTGTTCCAGACGTGTTAGCAAGTGCTGGTGGTGTAACAGTATCTTACTTTGAGTGGGTACAAAACAACCAAGGTTACTACTGGACTGAAGAAGAAGTAGAACAACGTTTAGAAAAAGTAATGGTAAGATCATTTGATTCTATTTATGAAACAGCACAAGTTCGTAAAGTGAACATGCGCTTAGCGGCGTACATGGTTGGTGTTCGTAAAATGGCTGAAGCAAGCCGCTTCAGAGGTTGGGTATAAAATATTATATCTTGAGAAAACGTGATTTCCTTTCGAGGGAATCACGTTTTTTTGTTGAAGTATTAAATGAGGTGTTGTATATGGAGAATGAAATGCTGGAACGAGTAGAACGATTAGAAGAGAAGGTTAAGAGGTTAGAGGGAGAACTTGCAAGAACGATGAAAGCTCGAAAAATAAGTACCGTTCGGATGTTCGGGGAAGGGCTACTGTTTTTGGTATTTGGTGTGGTTGTAGTAGGGCCGATTATTGCCGTTGTAATCTCGATTTTTACTTGGCTTGCTGAAAAATAAAATAAAAATAAAAAGAACGCTTGTTCTATACGAACAAACGTGCTATACTCTCCTTAGATAAACAAAACGGAAATGATTTTAAGGAGAGATAAATGATGAAAATGACAGTAGACCAAAGATTTATGATGCCAGCAGATGTTGTAGAGCGAGTGGAAGTATTACGAAACAAACAAAGCAAGCGTGGCACATTATTACAATCGGTAAATAAATTTTTCGGTTTAGATACGAAAGAAGATTGTGTTTGGTTTTACGGTTTTTATGGAGTGGCTGTAAGTATCTTGTTGTTTATGGTGTTCACTTCAAATATTTTCGATTTTCTCTTCGCGTAAGAAATATGCGATAAGGACATTGCTACCGAATACATATATAAGGAAGTAAGGTAATCTTCTAGAGCGGGAGTTGGTAGCAATGGCGATGTTTCCTATAGAGCGCAACTATATTGGATATGGAAGTTCACGACCGGGGATTCCTCTGACTAAAGTGAGATTTATTGTAAGCCATGATACGGGGAATCCTGGAAGCAATGCGATAGGGAATCGAGATTACTTTAATGAATTACAACCGAAAGCTTCGGCGCATACATTTATAGATGATAAAACAATATTGGAGATTATTCCTATAAATGAAGTTGCGTATCATGTTCGATATGGTGTGCCGACGGATAATGACTTATATGGCTATGACGCGAATAAGGCGGCCATTGGAGTGGAACTTTGTTATGGTGGTGATGTTAACTTTTGGGAAGCATATAATCGTTTTACATGGTATCATGCGTATTTATGCCAAAACTTTGGCTTAAATCCGAAAAAAGATATCGTGTCACATAAAACGCTTGATCCAGCTAGAAAGATTGATCCTGAGAATGTATTAGGGAAACAAGGTATTAAATTTCAGCAGTTTTTAGCAGATGTCTATCGGATGTACGTTTCGTTTAGATGACAAATATATGAAAAATGAATACAATAAAGATAGGTGCCTACTGCTGTAAGTAGGTTTTTTCTTGTTTTTATAAATAGTGTATTGGTAGAAGACTAGGAGTGGACGAGTATGCAGAAAGAAACAGTTATTATAATCGGAGGCGGTCCGTGCGGATTAGCGGCTGCAATTTCGTTGCAAAAGGTAGGGATAAATCCGTTAGTAATTGAAAAAGGAAACATTGTAAATGCCATTTATAATTATCCAACTCATCAAACATTTTTCTCTTCTAGTGAAAAATTAGAAATTGGTGATGTAGCTTTTATTACAGAAAATCGTAAGCCAGTTCGAAATCAAGCGCTTGCGTATTATCGTGAAGTAGTAAGACGTAAATCTGTACGTGTAAATGCTTTTGAGCGAGTGGAGAAAGTTCAAAAAGATGGAGAAGTTTTTCAGGTTGAGACGACAAAGCGTGACGGAAGTAAGGAAATATATATAGCGAAATATATTGTTGTAGCAACTGGATATTATGATAATCCAAATTATATGAATGTTCCAGGTGAGGAATTGAAGAAAGTAGCTCACTATTTTAAAGAGGGGCATCCTTATTTTGATCGAGATGTAGTAGTTATAGGTGGGAAAAACTCGAGTGTAGATGCCGCGTTAGAACTTGTTAAATCTGGTGCACGTGTAACGGTACTGTATCGTGGAAGTGAGTATTCACCAAGCATAAAGCCTTGGATTTTGCCGGAATTTGAGGCGTTAGTACGAAATGGTACAATTCAAATGCATTTTGGGGCTCATGTGAAAGAAATTACTGAGCATACATTAACGTTTACAGTTGATGGTGAAGCTCTTACAATCAAAAACGATTTTGTATTTGCGATGACTGGTTATCATCCTGATCATAGCTTCTTAACGAAGATGGGTGTTCAGATTGATGAAGAAACAGGACGTCCAATTTATACAGAGGATAGAATGGAAACGAATGCTGAAAATATTTTCATTGCAGGTGTCATTGCTGCTGGAAATAATGCAAATGAAATATTTATCGAGAACGGAAGATTTCATGGAGATGCGATTGCGCAAACCATTGCATCAAGAGAAAAATAAAAAGGAGCTGTCGGGAAAACCTCGACAGCTCCTTTTTATTCGTGCATAAACATATTTTGAATGGATTCATGAGAATTTGTATTCTCTAATGCAACAAGTAATTTAATGCGTGCTTTTTGTGCATTTAAGCCGTATGTGAATACAATGCCCATATCTTTTAAGTGTTTACCGCCACCTTCATACGAATATACGTCTTGAACGATACCGTTGAAACAGCGAGAAACTAATACGACAGGAATACCTCTATTTAATAATCTTTCTAGACTAGGTAGTGTTCTTGGAGGGAGATTACCTTGTCCAAGAGCTTCGATAACAATGCCGTCTACAGGAAGATTTTCGATTGCTGCTAATAATGTATCATCCATGCCAGCATATGCTTTTAGAACAACTACATTTTTAGACACTTTGTTTATCGTATATGTTTCGTGATGTACTAAAGCGTGATGGAAGACAACGCCGCGTTTTGTTACCATTCCAATTGGTCCGTATTGTGGGCTTTGGAATGTTGCAACATTACTTGTATGTGTTTTCGTTACATTTGTAGCGCAATGAATTTCGTCGTTTAATACGACTAAAACACCTTTTTCTGCAGCTTCATCACAACTAGCAACTTTTACAGCTGATAAGAAGTTATATAGACCATCAGCACCTAACTCATTGCTAGAGCGCATTGCACCTGTCACTACGATCGGAATAGTTGCTTGTACTGTTAAATCTAAGAAATAAGCTGTTTCTTCTAATGTATCCGTGCCATGCGTAATGACTACGCCATGAATGTTGTCTTGTTTTACTCTTTCATCAATGATGACTTGTAATTGTAACATTTCGCTCGGTGTCATATGAGGAGATGGTAGGTGGAACACATCTTCAACGATTAAATCAACATCGCCTTCTAAATCAGGAATGAATTTTAAAAGAGGATTTTTTTCACCTGGTTGTACGACCCCAGTTTCTTTATCTTCCTCCATTGCAATTGTTCCACCTGTGTGTAAAACTAGGATTCTTTTCAATGCTTATACCCCTTTCAAGTAAAAAAATACATTTAGAACATAACATGTTTTGAGTAAATTCGACAATGGAAATGTATAAAAGTATGCCTCGAAAATGACAATAAAATTAACTGCTATATGTACGATGTATAAAATCATGAAACGAAATGTGCAAATAAATATAGTATAGGAGGGAAGAATTCCAGTGAAAAAGATGGAGAGAATTTTTATTCGTATATTAATAATACAATTCATTTGTCTTTCTGTTGTGCAATTGTTATTTATACATAAGTCATCAGTGAAATATTTATCTAAAATTGTTTATTATGAAGGTGTCATGGTAAAAAACAAAGTGGAAATCTTGCAGGTGAATAGGTAGTTTTCATTTTCTTCTATGAAGGATTATGCTACAATAATTGAGGATTTAATGACGTGAAGCAAATGAGAAGAAGCAGGGTGAACACCTGCTTTTCGTTTTGTTTTATAAGTGAAAAAATGAGGTGTTACAATGGATAAACGAATTTCAATTGCTATAGATGGTCCAGCAGCTGCTGGGAAAAGTACAGTGGCAAAAGTTGTTGCGAAGGAACTTTCTTACGTTTATATTGATACAGGCGCAATGTACCGTACGCTTACATATGCAGCCCTTGAACAAAAAGTAGACATTGAAAATGAAGAGCAGTTAATGGAAGTTGTAAAGAATGTAAATATTGAGTTTCAGCAAGGAGAAAATACACAGCTTGTATTTTTAAATGGACAAGATGTTTCTGAAGTAATTCGTACACCTGATGTGACGAATCGAGTATCTATTGTAGCGAAACATCGCCTTGTTCGTGAAGAAATGGTACGTCGTCAGCAAGAGTTAGCGAAAAAAGGCGGCGTTGTAATGGACGGCCGTGATATTGGTACACATGTATTACCGGATGCTGAAGTGAAAATCTTTATGCTTGCTTCTGTTGAAGAAAGAGCGGAAAGAAGACATTTAGAAAATTTAAATAAAGGTTTCGATTCTAATTTAGAGCAGCTAAAAGAAGAAATTTCTCAGCGTGATAAATTAGATTCAGAACGCGAAGTTTCTCCACTAAAAAAGGCTGATGATGCATTGGAATTAGATACGACTTCTTTATCAATTGAAGAAGTTGTCCAAAAAATTATGAGCATTGTTTCTGGAGTGTTTGCGAAATAAAGAAAGGGGATAGTCCTCTTTCTTTTTTTGTTTAAATAGAAATGTAAAGGATACGTGAATTGTGAGTCTCTTTCCTTGACAAATGAGCTGATTTGTAAGAAGTTAGTTAAAGAGGAATAAAACTGTCAGAATATATTCGCTATTATATTTCAAAACATACTTTTTTCAAGCTGGTTTTGCTGTATACTATTTATATAGGTTTAATATATTTTCTTGTGAATGTTATTGAAAAAGAGTATGTGATGAGAAATTCTTAAACATGCAAATGAAAACTTTGTTTTCATTTCGTATATACATAAAAAATGCTTTGTCAATTCTGTAGGGAGGTATTTCCATGGTAGAGAAAATGAATGAAGAAGTTATGGATTCAAAGGAATTACAAGTTGGTGACGTTGTTACAGGTTCTGTAACGAAGGTTGAAGAGAAACAAGTGCTTGTAAATGTTGGATACAAAACAGATGGCGTAATTCCAATTAGTGAATTAGCTAACGTTCATATTGAAAAAGCAAGCGATGTTGTAGAATTAGATCAAACACTAGAGTTGAAAATTATTAAATTAGAAGAAGATGATCTTGTCTTATCTAAACGTGCTGTTGATGCAGAAAAAGCATGGGTAGAACTACAAGAGAAATTTACTTCTGGTCATGTATTTGATGTTACTGTAAAAGATATTGTGAATGGCGGATTAGTTGTGGACCTTGGTGTTCGCGGTTTTGTTCCAGCTTCACTTGTAGAAGTACATTATGTAGAAGACTTTACTGACTATAAAGGTAAAACATTAGCGGTGAAAATTGTTGAATTAGACCGTGAAAAAAATCGTGTAATCCTTTCGCATAAAGCGGTAGTAGAATTAGAACTAGATTCTAAGAAAAAAGAAGCAATTTCTTCATTAAAAGAAGGGGACGTTGTTGAAGGAACAGTACAACGATTAACTGACTTTGGCGCATTCGTTAACGTTGGTGGAGTGGACGGTTTAGTTCACATTTCACAAATTTCACACGAACGTGTAGAGCAACCTTCTGAAGTGTTAGAGCAAGGTCAAAAGGTTAAGGTAAAGGTGTTATCTGTTGATGCTGATACACAACGTATTTCTTTATCAATTAAAGCAGCTCAACCAGGACCTTGGGAAAACGTTGCTGGCGAAATAAAAGCTGGAGATATTCGTGAGGGAGTAGTAAAACGCCTTGTTACATTTGGTGCATTCGTTGAGATTTTACCGGGCGTTGAAGGGCTTGTACACGTATCTCAAATTGCAAATCGTCACGTGAAAAATCCGAATGAAGTATTGGAAATGGGACAAGAAGTAAAAGTGAAAGTACTTGAAGTTCACGTAGCAGAGAAACGTATTTCTTTAAGTATAAAAGAAGCGCTTGAGGAAAATAATGTAACTGAAGATTATAGTCAGTATGAGCCAAATGCTGATTCTGCTACTTTCCAATTAAGTGATATTATTGGTGAACAACTGAAAAAATTAAAGAAATAATGAGGGGTACAAGTGGTAAGGGCAAAACGTAAATTAGATCATATTGAATACGCTCTTTCTACTGGTCAGTCTCGTACGCATGGCTTTCATGATATTGATTTTGTGCATCAAAGCTTGCCAAATTCAAATTATGACACAATAACATGTGAAACAAAAATCGGCGAACTTTCACTAAGTTCGCCGATTTTTATCAATGCGATGACTGGTGGTGGAGGAGAGAAAACGTTACATATTAATGAGCAATTAGCATATGTAGCGAAACATCATAACCTTGCTATGGCTGTAGGTTCGCAAATGGCGGCGTTAAAAGATGAAAGTGAAGCTGCTTCTTATAAGGTGATTAGAAAGGTAAACCCAAATGGTATTTTCTTTGCTAATTTAGGTAGTGAGGCAACTATCGAGCAGGCAGAGCGCGCCGTTGATATGATTGAAGCGAATGCATTACAAATTCATTTAAATGTCATACAAGAGTTAACGATGCCAGAAGGAGACCGTGATTTTACTGGAGTACTTCAGCGCATTGAGAAAATTGTTTTAAATAGTAAAGTTCCTATCATTGTAAAAGAAGTTGGATTTGGGATGAGTAAGGAAACAATGCAACAGTTAGTGAACGTAGGTGTAACAGCAATTGATATTGGTGGGCAAGGTGGTACGAATTTTGCTGCTGTTGAAAACGAAAGAAGACAGCGAATGCTTTCTTATTTTAATAACTGGGGCATACAAACAGCAACCTCGATTATTGAAGCAACCTCTACAAATAATAACCTCTCTTTTATTGCATCTGGGGGTATACAAACAGCGCTTGACGTAGCGAAAGCAATCGCATTAGGGGCGAATACAACTGCGTTTGCTGGTTATTTTTTACGTATTTTAATGCAAGATGGTATCGAGAAGTTAGTAGATGAAATTGAGCTTCTACATACAGATTTGAAATTTATAATGACAGCTCTTGGTGCGAAGACGATAGAAGAGTTGCAATCTGTACCTCTTGTTGTAAAGGGTGAAACATATCATTGGTTAATGCAGCGTGGTATTGATACTGCGCATTATAGTAGGAGATAAAAAATCAACCATTCGGTTGATTTTTTTTTGTTCTATTCTTTTTCGTAATATAAAGTGGAGAATGGAATTAGTATTATATAAAAATATCATTTCGTAAAAATTGTAATTGAAAAAGGGTTGAAAAATGTAGATGGTGTGTTGTCGAATTACTGGAGAGAACTTAATTTTTAATGGGAATAGGTGAAGGTAAAAAGAAGTAATGGGAAGATATAGTATGCGAAATATTATTTCGATATAAATAGAAATCATTAAACTGATTATGTAAAAGACGGTTTCGTACAATATAGAAACCGTCTTTTTGTATTAATTAGTGCTGGTTTTGTTTTCGAGCCTGTTCTGGTGTATCAAGTCCAGTTGCACCTGGATATTGTAGTGATTGATCACGATCGGATTCAACGCGGCGTGATTCTCGTAGTTTTCGTTCTTGGCGATCTTTACCCATAATGAATAACACCTCCTTGTTAAAAGTGTTGCTGTTATAAGAAAAAACTATGCGTAAATAAAGTGGATTAACTTTCATAAAAAGTTCCCATAATGGAAAACATAGGAGGTGAAGTTGATGGATGGAAGTACTTTTTATTTTGTAGCTTGGATAGGGTGGATCATTGTAACCTTTTTTATGAAAAAGGACCCTATCCGATGGAAGTTAGGCGCTTGTATACTGATTTTTATAATTTGCTCTCCGTTACATGTAACGATTGCCTCATTCGTGGTATCAGTAAATGCTCTCTTACTTTGTATTATTTCTTTTATAGGGATCACGCTATATTCCGTCTGGAAAAAATTGTATAGCTTACTTTCGGCACTTATTATTGCAATGTTATATACAAGTTTTCATCTGTTAGAAATATATGATCCGATTTGGATTGTGGTGGATAGAGTGTTTCTGCTAAGTAGTGCTCTTGTGTATGCATCGGTGTTATTGCATGGGGATCGCATATTACGATTATGTTCTCTATATGTAGGGATGTTACAAGGAGAGCTGCTAGTGACATTTATTTTTAGGAAATTGAATTTTCCATATGATTACGGTAGTTTAGCATTTTTTGATATCGTCGCCATTTCTACATTATTCATGGCAATATTGTTTTGGATTGCAAAAGCATCAGTATACATGGAACGGTTTAAGAGAAAAACACGTAAAAGAAAGGCGAGGGTAATACATGACTGAATATACACCAGCCATTTTATGCGGCGTAATAGCGGGGACAGTTACAAGGGTGCTAATGCTTCGGACGGATACGCGGCAATATCCGACGAGGCTACATGGGAAAATTATTCATATTGCAATGGGGTTAATTGCAGCTGCTTTAGGAGCGATTGCAATCCCGTCTATTTTGAAAAAAGATTTTTCTGCCATTACATTTCTTACATTAGCAGCGACACAATTTCGTGATGTACGTAATATGGAAAGAAATACGCTTCAACAATTAGATGGGTATGAGCTCGTACCGCGTGGAAATACATACATTGAAGGAATTGCATTGGTTTTTGAAAGTCGCAACTATTTGGCAATGTTAACGTCGTTTGCAACGACGTTTGCGTATATAGGATTCCGTTCATGGATTGCAGGAGTAATTATGGCTATAATCGCATTTTTTATCGCGAAAAAATTAATGTCTGGTAAAAGGCTACATGATCTTGTTGAAATTGAGCACGTTCCGCTTCGTTTTGAAGGAGCAGGGCTTTATATTGACAATATTTACATTATGAATATTGGATTGCCAGCAAGACAAGAAGAAATTATGAAATATGGTATGGGTTTTATTTTAAAGCCGAAATCAATTGATGCGATGGTTACAATCTCAAATTTAGGGCAACGACAAGCTATTTTACACGATGTTTCAGTAGCGTTAGGGATTTATAGAGATTCTGGTACACCAGCGCTTGTACCGTTAGCAAAGCGTGATTTAGAGGATGGCAGGGTTGGGATTTTTGTCCTGCCGCAAGATCAAGATGCAGAGAAAGCGATAGGTGTCATAGGAAATGTACCAACGTTAGAAAGTGCTGTCCATATGTCATCGGAAGCCCCAAAAGGAAGGGGAGATAAGAGATGATGTTAGAAAGTGTTATTCTGGCAGTTATAACAACGACTCCAGAAAAATTTGCAGGTGGTGCTCCTTTATTCGTTTGCGAATCGACGGAGGAACTAGAATTTGTTGCAAATAATTTAGAAGCAATTTTAGATGGTATAGCACATCGCTTACAAGAGAATGTATATATTATTGTGAAACATTAGCAACGTGTGTTATAATGTGAGGTGTTTTGATACGTTGAGAAATATTCTGGAATGCAAATCCCTTCTTGCACAAAGAAGGGTTTTTTACATAATAAACAGAAGCAAGTTGAAAGGATGAAAGTATATGCCGAAACCAGTAATAGCGATAGTAGGTCGCCCGAACGTAGGGAAATCTACTATTTTCAATAGAATTGTTGGAGAAAGAGTTTCAATCGTAGAAGATATTCCAGGTGTAACGCGCGATCGTATTTATAGCGCTGGAGAATGGTTAAATCATGAATTTAACATTATTGATACGGGCGGAATTGATATTGGAGACGAGCCGTTTTTGACACAAATTCGTCAACAAGCTGAAGTAGCAATTGATGAAGCGGATGTTATCATTTTTATGACAAACGGTCGTGACGGTGTAACAGCAGCTGATGAAGAAGTTGCAAAAATTTTATATCGTTCAAATAAACCGGTTGTACTTGCAGTAAATAAAGTAGACAATCCGGAAATGCGCAGTGACATTTATGACTTTTATGCATTAGGATTTGGCGAACCATTCCCAATTTCAGGTACACACGGATTAGGGTTAGGTGACTTACTAGACGAAGCTGCACAACATTTTCCAAAGATTGAAGAAGACGGATATGATGAAGACACAATTCGTTTCTCTTTAATTGGACGTCCAAACGTAGGGAAATCATCACTTGTAAATGCTCTTCTTGGTCAAGAGCGTGTAATTGTTAGTAATGTAGCAGGAACAACTCGTGATGCTGTCGATACACCATATAGTAAAGATGGAAAAGATTATGTAATTATTGATACAGCTGGTATGCGTAAAAAAGGAAAAGTGTATGAAAGTACAGAAAAATATAGTGTACTTCGTGCGCTAAGAGCGATTGAACGTTCTGACGTTGTTTTAGTCGTTTTAGATGGTGAAGAAGGAATTATTGAGCAAGATAAAAAAATCGCTGGATATGCTCATGATTCAGGGCGAGCTGTTGTTATCGTTGTAAATAAATGGGATGCAGTGAAAAAAGACGAAAAAACAATGAAAGCATTTGAAGAAAATATCCGTGCTCATTTCCAATTCTTAGAATACGCACCAATTGTTTTCTTATCTGCAAAAACGAGAAAACGTACACAAACATTAATACCGGTTATCGATGAGGTAAATGAAAGTCATAGTATCCGTATTCAAACGAACGTATTAAACGATGTAATTATGGATGCGGTAGCGATGAATCCGACGCCAACTCATAATGGTAGCCGTCTGAAAATTTTCTATGCAACACAAGTTGCGGTAAAACCACCGACATTTGTTGTGTTTGTAAACGATCCAGAATTATTGCACTTCTCATATGAGCGTTTCTTAAAGAATCGCTTACGTGAATCATTTGGCTTCGTAGGAACGCCGATTCACATTATCGCTAGAGCAAGAGACTAATGGAGAGGATGTGATTTTATGACAAAAATCACAGTAGTAGGAGCAGGTAGCTGGGGAACAGCGTTAGCGATGGTATTAGCTGACAATGGACATGATGTACGTATTTGGGGAAATCGCCCAGAACTTATGGATGAAATTAATACGAAACATGAGAATAGTCGATATCTCCCAGGCATTACATTGCCAAGCACAATCGTAGCCTACTCTTCTTTAGAAGAAGCATTAGTAGATGTAAATACAGTACTGCTAGTAGTACCAACGAAAGCGTACAGAGATGTATTACAAGAGATGAAAGAAATTGTTACTGAACCAATTACTTGGATTCATGCGAGCAAAGGAATTGAACCTGGTACGTCAAAACGTATTTCGGAAGTGATTGAGGAAGAAATTCCAGAGCACTTAATTAAAGATGTTGTTGTACTGTCTGGACCGAGTCATGCTGAAGAAGTCGGTTTACGACAAGCGACAACAGTTACGTCTGCAGCAAAGCGTATGGAAGCGGCTGAGGAAGTACAAGATTTATTTATGAATAGTTATTTTCGTGTATACACAAATCCAGATATCGTTGGAGTTGAACTTGGTGGTGCGTTAAAAAATATTATCGCATTAGCTGCTGGTATAACTGATGGTCTTGGATTAGGTGATAATGCAAAGGCGGCATTGATGACACGTGGTTTAACAGAGATTGCTCGTTTAGGAAGAAAAATGGGCGGGAATCCGTTAACGTTTGCTGGTCTAACTGGTATGGGAGACTTAATTGTAACTTGTACAAGTGTTCATAGCCGAAATTGGCGCGCTGGAAATATGCTTGGAAAAGGACACTCTTTAGAAGAAGTGTTAGAAAGCATGGGTATGGTTGTGGAAGGTGTAAGAACAACGAAAGCTGCTCATGAATTGGCAGAGAAAATGGAAGTTGAAATGCCGATTACAGCTGCTTTATATGACGTGCTGTTCAATGGGAATAACGTAAAAGATGCAGTAGGCTCATTGATGGGACGTGTTCGAAAACATGAAGTGGAAGCTATACCTGATTTACTGTAAAGAAAAGCGACAGAAGTACATTTGTACTTCTGTCGCTTTTTTATTTTTTGGGTCTTTTCACCATTTTTTCATTTTTGCATAGGATGAAGAGTAACTTGAGGAGAGGGTGAAAAGAATGGATAATAATATTTTTAATAATATTGAGAAGGAAGCGAAAGTGAATAAAGAGGATATTTTTAAATTAGCATCATCCGTGCAAAATGCGAATTTACGTGATGAAACTGTACTTCGTCAATTAATTCATCAAGTGGCTCTTATGGCGGGACGTGAAGTGCCGAAAGAGCAAGAGGATCAAATTGTAAAAGCGATTATTAATAATAATATGCCAACAGATTTTGGTTCGTTAAGCAAAATGTTTAAAAAATAAATTATGAGAAACAAAGAGTTTGGAGATTGCATATGATAGCCATGAAAGAATGGGAATAGAGCTGTTTTTGGGCATATTTGGTCAACCGAAGCGAGAGATACAATCGCTTCGGTTTTATTTTTGCCTAGATTGGTGAGAAATGCTGGAAAACCTATTGATTAAAGTTACATACTCGCGATTTGTAGTAAAATGTTCTTTTTTGTATTTGTTTAAAGATTTTAATTTGTTAAAATAGTATAAAAATAGATTAATAAAAAGGGGTGTGTATATGTCAGAAGGGCTTATGAAAATGTGGCTGGCTTTAGGGGCAATTGGATTTATGTTTTTTGCAGTAAGTTTTATTTTATTAAGTAGACATAGAATAAAGAATAAATTTTTGAAAGGGATTACAGCGTTAGTAGCGTACACCCTTATGATTGTGTCAGGAATTGTTATTTTTCTTGTTGTATTTAGTGGACCTGTACAGCAGTAAATGGAATGGTCTCGAAAATACTACATACGGAGCAAATTAGATTAGTATGAAAAGGTGATGCTAGTGAAAAAATTCCATATTATTTTAATATTTTGTTGTATGAGCCTTTTAACGGGGTGTCTGTATCCGAAAGAAAATATGAAGCAAAATGCGGTTCCTTATGAAGATCAGCTACAGGTTGTTCAAAAAGCTGTTGTGACATTTAAGGAGCAAAATGATGGGATATTGCCAATTAAGACGAGGGATATGAGTACACCTATTTATCAAAAGTATCCAATCGATTTTCAACAGATTGCCCCGCGTTACATACAAGAAGCGCCAGGGAATGCGTATGAAAGTGGAGGAGTATATCAATACGTATTAATAGACGTTGAAACAAATCCGACAGTAAAGTTAATTGATGTTAGGATGGCTGAACAAATTCAGGAACTATCTTTAAAGCTTAGGATGTATCGTGATGAACATCAATATCCACCTTTTAAAAAAGTAATTTCAGATGGTGTATATGAATTGGATTTCAAAAAACTAGGATATAAAGATGTGCCACAAGTGACAAGTCCATATTCTGGTAAAGGACTTCCTTTTGTAATTAATGAAAAAGGAGAAGTTTTTGTTGATTATAGAATCGACCTATATGACGCTTTGAAAAAAAATGAAGGGCAGTTTACAGAGGGAGAAGATATTCGAAATATACTTTCGAAAGGTTCCCCGTTTGTACCAGCTTATTCTTTACCGTACACAGTAAAGGACGGAGAACCAATTTTTTTAAAATGATAAGTCATGAACCTTTCTTTTAGTGAATAAGTTCTAGAAGAAAGGTTTTTTATGTTATACAACTTACGATGCAAACAAAAGATATTTTTTAATAGTCATATGAAATTGGACAAAATTATATGATATATTGTCCGAACTTCTAGAATACCATTATATTATATCAGATATTATAGGCAACGTTAGAGAAGGTATTAGTTGACTATAAACGCGGAATTATTCCCAAAAATTTTGAGGGAGGGAATCACTTGGAAAAGGTAGATATTTTTAAAGATATTGCAGAACGAACAGGCGGTGATATTTATTTTGGAGTTGTAGGAGCTGTTCGAACAGGGAAATCAACATTCATTAAAAAATTTATGGAACTTGTAGTTATTCCAAATATTGAGAATGAGTCTGACCGTCAAAGAGCGCAGGATGAATTGCCTCAAAGTGCTGCTGGTCGTACAATTATGACGACGGAACCGAAGTTTGTTCCAAACCAAGCGGTTTCTATCGAAGTAGATGAAGGACTTGAAGTGAATATTCGATTAGTAGATTGTGTTGGATATACGGTTCCTGGAGCGAAGGGCTATGAAGATGAGAATGGCCCGCGTATGATTAATACCCCTTGGTATGAAGAACCTATTCCATTCCATGAAGCTGCAGAAATCGGCACGCGTAAAGTAATTCAAGAACATTCAACAATTGGTGTTGTAATTACAACAGATGGAACAATTGGTGAAATTCCAAGAAGAGATTATATAGAGGCAGAAGAACGCGTTGTAAATGAGTTGAAAGAAGTAGGAAAACCTTTCATTATGATAATTAATACGGTACAGCCGTATCATCCAGATACAGAGCAATTACGCCAAAGTTTATCAGAAGAATATGATATCCCGGTTATTGCAATGAGTGTGGAGAGTTTAAGAGAAACAGATGTATATAATGTACTTCGTGAAGCGCTATTTGAATTCCCTGTATTAGAAGTGAATGTGAACCTTCCGAGTTGGGTAATGGTGCTAAATGAAGGGCATTGGTTGCGTCAAAGTTATCAAGAAGCAGTTCAAGAAACTGTGAAGGATATAAAACGTCTTCGTGATGTGGATCGCGTTGTTTGGCAGTTTAGTCAATATGAATTTATTGATCGAGCGAGCCTAGCTGGCATTGATATGGGGCAAGGTGTGGCGGAGATTGATTTATATGCGCCAGATGAATTATATGATCAGATTTTAAAAGAAGTAGTAGGAGTAGAAATTCGAGGGAAAGATCATTTGTTAAAGCTTATGCTCGATTTATCTCATGCGAAAATAGAGTACGATCAAGTGGCGGATGCACTGCGTATGGTTAAGCAAACAGGATATGGTGTAGCAGCACCTGCATTAGCGGATATGAGCTTAGATGAGCCAGAAATTATTCGTCACGGTTCAAGGTTTGGTGTGAAGTTAAAAGCGGTAGCGCCATCTATTCATATGATTAAAGTAGATGTAGAGTCAACGTTTGAGCCGATTATTGGTACTGAAAAGCAAAGTGAAGAATTAGTTCGTTATTTAATGCAAGATTTTGAAGATGACCCGTTATCAATTTGGAATTCTGATATATTTGGACGTTCACTTAGCTCGATTGTTCGAGAAGGAATTCAGGCGAAATTATCTTTAATGCCAGAAAATGCTAGATATAAATTAAAAGAAACGCTAGAAAGAATTATTAATGAAGGATCTGGCGGATTAATTGCGATTATACTATAAGAAAAAATCCCTCTCATTGTAGAGGGATTTTTTGTTTTTTTTTGATTATAAAATAGAAAAATAAACAGTCATTATCTAATACATTGTTGTAAATTGTCAAGTTTCATCAGATTTTCACATTTTAAGAGTAACAATTTCCTTAAAAATATTGAATTATAAAGGAGAATCGTATAATATAGGCGTTGATAATGATTTATCTACATCTTTGTAGTATAGAATTTGCAAAAATTGCCTACAAATGAAAGTAAGACTCATTTTATGATCATTATACAGTCTTATCTTTGGGAGGAGGTGAATGGCATGAACAAGACAGATTTAATCAATGCTGTTGCAGAAGCAAGTTCCCTTTCTAAAAAGGACGCAACAAAAGCAGTAGACGCTGTTTTTGATTCTATCTTAGAAGCTTTAAAACAAGGTGATAAAGTACAACTGATCGGATTCGGTAACTTCGAAGTTCGTGAGCGTGCGGCTCGTAAAGGTCGTAACCCACAAACAGGTGAGGAGATTGAAATCGCTGCAAGTAAAGTACCTGCATTCAAACCTGGTAAAGCGTTAAAAGATGCGGTTAAATAATCCTTACATATTAACAGGGAAGAAGAGTTTCCTTTTTGGGAACTCTTCTTTTTGCTTTTAAAAACATAAATATGCTAGAATGTGTTCGTATCACTTTTAGGTTTTCGGGAGGGCTAGCGGATGGCAAAAGTTAATTTAGAACAAATTGAACATGCAGTACGCCTTATTTTAGAGGCGATTGGGGATGACCCAAATCGTGAGGGAGTACTTGATACACCAAAGCGTGTTGCAAAAATGTACGCAGAAGTGTTCTCAGGTATGCATGAAGATCCGAAAGAGCATTTGCATAAAGTATTCGGAGAAGATCACGAAGAGCTTGTACTAGTAAAAGATATACCATTTTATTCGATGTGTGAGCATCATTTAGTACCATTCTATGGAGTTGCTCACGTTGCATATATTCCGCAAGGTGGAAAGGTAACAGGGTTAAGTAAATTAGCTCGTACCGTAGATACAATTGCACGTCGCCCACAACTGCAAGAACGTATTACATCAACAGTAGCGAACTCTATTATGGAAGTACTAGAGCCTCATGGTGTAATGGTAGTAGTAGAAGCAGAACATATGTGTATGACGATGCGTGGTGTGAAAAAACCAGGTGCGAAAACAGTAACGACAGCAGTGCGTGGTGTGCTTGAAAATGATGCTGCAGCGCGCAGTGAAATTTTATCGTTTATTAAAACGAAGTAAAGAAAAGCGGGAAACTGCTTTTCTTTTTTTTTTTAGTAAATAAATGATATAGTTTTAACTAGACAGAGTGAGATTAGAAAGATTGCTTACATGAATGGTAGGTGTAGCCAAGTTTTGGTTATAGAAAATAGAGTGTATGTGTTATAATAAGTTTTATGAATTAGAAAACAAGGGTGATTTTTTGTGTGTGACATCTACGGAGGGTATGCGGGTATAAAAGAAAAATTGATGGAGAAATTACGCCATCCTTATTTTATAAACTATATTGAAGAACCATTTATTGATGAAGAAAAGATAGCATTGTTATATGGTGCTTTAAAGAGTGCAAACTTACATATAGAACAAATTGAGCATTACGTAGTAACAATTATGCTTGTACAAATTGCGCTTGATACGCATGAAAGGGTATCAAATAAAGCAGGCGAGGAAGAGATTGAATTCCATAAATGTCGTCAATTAACAGTACTTGCAGGCGATTACTATAGTGGACTATATTATTATTTATTGTCTATGAATCGTGATATTGTTTTAATTCGTGCACTTGCTGAAGGAATTAAAGAGATAAATGAACACAAAATTATGTTATACCAAAAAGCGCATGAAACGACGGATGACATAATGAAAAGCATAGTAACGATTGAGTCTGCGCTCCTTCAAAAAACATGTGATCATTTTCAGTTATCACATTGGAAGCCATTTATCACATACGTATTAGGTGGAAATCGCCTTCAAAAAGAAATTCAATTGTATGCTGATAAGCAACATTCACCTGTTTTTCAAGCTATGCAAGATGCTTTAGGGGATAAAGCAGAAGTAGTGATTAATGGTTGGATGAAGGAATTGATAAAGAAAGAAAAACAATTTTTAGAAAATCACACAGACATAAATGAAATAAATTCTGTGTTAAGGAATAAATAGAAGACATAAGCAATTTTACATTGGAAGAAGGTACGAGCATGCAACAATCAAAAGAAGAAAGAGTACATGACGTATTTGAAAAGATTTCTGATAAATACGATGTGATGAATTCTGTAATTAGTTTTCAAAGACATAAAGCGTGGCGGAAAGAAACGATGCGAATTATGGATGTACAACCAGGCAGTCAAGCGCTTGATGTATGCTGTGGAACCGCAGATTGGACAATTGCGCTAGCTGGAGCCGTAGGTGAGCAAGGAAAGGTTGTTGGCTTAGACTTCAGTGAAAATATGTTATCTGTCGGTAAGCAAAAGGTAGAGGCGTTACAATTAAAACAAGTAGAACTTCTACATGGGAATGCAATGGAACTTCCGTTTGAAGATAATACGTTTGATTATGTGACGATTGGGTTTGGTTTACGTAACGTACCGGATTATATGCACGTATTAAAAGAAATGACGCGTGTAGTAAAACCAGGTGGAAAAGTAATCTGTTTAGAAACATCTCAACCAACAATGATTGGTTTTCGACAAGGCTATATTTTATACTTTAAATATATCATGCCGTTATTTGGAAAGATGTTTGCGAAAAGTTATAAAGAATATTCATGGCTTCAAGAATCTGCTAGTACGTTCCCAGGGATGAAAGAATTGGCTCAAATGTTTGAGCAAGCTGGACTTGAACGTGTGCAAGTGAAACCATTTACTTTTGGGGTAGCAGCAATGCATTTAGGAATTAAACCAGAATCAAAATAGAAAAAAGAAGTTTTAGGTTAAGGTGAACAATATGAAGTTACAACTTATGTACTCTTTTTTACGATCGGATATTAATGTGATAGAAAAAGAATTAAAAAAGACAGTCGCTTCTGAACAGCCATTAGTAGAAGAGGCAGCATTACAGCTTATTGAAGCTGGTGGGAAACGAATTCGTCCTGTATTTGTGTTGCTTGCAGGGAAATTTGGAGATTATAAGTTAGATGCGATTAAGCATGTTGCTGTTGCGTTAGAACTTATTCATATGGCTTCTCTTGTTCACGATGATGTTATTGATGCTGCATTTTTACGACGCGGCAGTGCGACTGTGAATGCGAAATGGGGAGATCGTATTGCGATGTATACAGGGGACTATCTGTTCGCTAAGTCTCTTGAATGTATAACCAATATCGAAATTCCAGAGGCACATCAAGCGTTATCACATACTATTTTAGAAGTCTGTAAAGGTGAAATTGAACAAATTAAAGATAAATACAATTATGACCAAAATTTAAGAACGTATTTAAGAAGAATAAAGCGAAAAACAGCATTATTAATTGCCGCGAGTTGTCAATTGGGAGCGATTGCTGCTGGTGCTAATCGTGATACGGTAAATCGTCTATTTTGGTATGGGTATTTTGTAGGAATGTCTTATCAAATTATTGATGACATTTTAGACTTCGTTTCTACAGAAGAGAAACTTGGAAAACCTGCTGGTGGGGATTTACTACAAGGGAATATTACACTTCCTGCTTTATATGCGATGGAAGATCCCGTACTTCGTCAGAAAATCACATCTGTACATGAAAATTCAACAGCAAGTGAAATGCAAGAAATTATTGATGCTGTAAAAAATAGTACAGCAATTGATCAAGCATTTGCGTTTAGTGAACGTTATTTACATAAAGCTTTAGAAATAATAAAACCACTCCCACGTGGAAAAGCAAAGTACGCATTACAAAATGTTGCAAAGTATATTGGAAAACGAAAATTTTAAGGTTTATTCTAAAAAATAAAATAATCTCTCTATTTCAAAACTATTGCACAATTGTGATAAGGGTGATAATATGTGTGTGGGGATATACAATTACATACATAATTCAGAAGTGGAGAGATTTTTTATGGAAAAAACATTTCTAATGGTAAAACCAGACGGTGTACAACGTGCCTTCATTGGGGAAATTGTAGCTCGTTTTGAGAAAAAAGGCTTTCAATTAGTTGGTGCAAAATTAATGCAAGTCACTCCAGAAATTGCTGGACAACACTACGCTGAGCATAAGGAAAAACCTTTCTTTGGTGAGTTAGTAGACTTTATTACATCTGGACCTGTATTCGCAATGGTATGGCAAGGTGAAGGTGTAGTAGATACAGCTCGTAACATGATGGGGAAAACAAGACCACATGAAGCAGCTCCTGGAACAATTCGTGGAGATTTCGGTGTAACTGTTGCGAAAAACATTATCCATGGTTCTGATTCTTTAGAAAGCGCAGAGCGCGAGATTGCTATTTTCTTTAAAGAAGAAGAATTAGTTGACTACTCAAAATTAATGAATGAATGGATTTACTAATTATTTTGAAATAATTTGTAAACGCTTTAATCACTGTGATAATAGTAAAAAGTGCAAGGAGAATAGGGGTATTCTTCTTGCACTTTTTTTATTTTCAGTTAGTTACGAAGTTTGAACTGTTATGATATGTTGATATTTAAATTAGGACTATCGGAAATATAGAATAAGAAAATGGTCGATTTATGATATAATTTCTTTAATATTTTTAGAATGATAAAAGTTAATATAGTGAGATAAATACATATACGAAAAGAGGAATAACGTATGCGATATATTACAGCTGGTGAATCTCATGGTCCACAACTTACAACGATTATAGAAGGTGTTCCGGCAGGATTGTCTTTAGTAGCAGATGATATAAACGAAGAGTTAGCTAGAAGGCAAAAGGGATATGGGCGCGGTAGACGCATGCAAATTGAAACGGATCAAGTGCAAATTTTAAGTGGTGTTAGACATGGAGAAACATTAGGTTCCCCTATTGCACTTGTTGTTGAAAATCGTGATTTTGCACACTGGACAAAAATTATGGGGGCGGAGCCTTTAACTGAGCAAGAAGAAAAAGAGATGAAAAGGAAAGTGACAAAACCAAGGCCTGGGCATGCTGATTTAAATGGTGCGATTAAATATGGTCATAGAGATATGAGGAATGTACTGGAACGTTCGTCAGCGCGCGAAACGACGGTGCGTGTTGCTGCTGGTGCGGTTGCTAAAAAGGTGTTAGCAGAACTTGGTATTAAAGTAGCGGGCCATGTAATTGAAATTGGCGGTGTACAAGCTAAGGAGATTACGTATAGTTCAATTGAAGAATTAAAGAGTATTACCGAAGCATCTCCTGTACGTTGCTTAGATGACGAAGCTGGTAACCAAATGATGAAAGCGATTGATGATGCGAAAGCAAATGGTGATTCAATTGGTGGAATCGTTGAAGTAATTGTGGAAGGGATGCCAATTGGAGTAGGTAGCTACGTGCATTATGATCGAAAACTGGATGCGAAATTAGCAGCTGCAATTATGAGTATTAATGCTTTTAAAGGTGTCGAGATTGGAATTGGTTTTGAAGCAGCGCATAGACCAGGAAGTGAAGTTCATGATGAAATTCTGTGGAATGAGGAGCATGGATATACACGAAGAACAAATAATGCAGGTGGATTAGAAGGCGGTATGACGACTGGAATGCCAATTGTTGTGCGCGGTGTGATGAAACCGATACCTACACTTTATAAACCTCTTCAAAGTGTAGATATTGATACGAAAGAGCCTTTTACAGCGAGCATTGAACGTTCAGATAGTTGTGCAGTGCCAGCAGCTAGTGTCGTTGCAGAAGCGGTTGTGGCTTGGGAATTAGCGACAGCTTTAATAGAACAATTCGGATTAGATCGTATGGAACTAATTCGTGAAAATATTGAGAAACATAATGAATATGCGAGGGGATTTTAATGGGAAACATACATATTCAAACGAAATCAAAAGAATATGATGTACATGTTGGTAAAGAAGTGTTGTCAAACTTAACAACGATCGTTCAAAATATGCAGCCAGCGGTATCTAACGTAATGATTATTTCAGATGAAGCTGTTGCATCACTACATTTACAGACAGTTATCGATGCATTACAAGTAGAGCAGCACGTGTTTTCGTTTGTTGTACCAAGTGGGGAAAAAGAGAAGTCTTTCGAAAATTTCTATGCGGCTCATACGTCAGCTCTTGAAAATAAATTAGATAGAAATTCTTTAATTCTTGCACTTGGAGGCGGAATGATTGGAGATTTAGCTGGTTTTGTTGCTGCATCGTTTATGCGTGGTATTCGCTTTGTGCAGGTTCCGACAACTTTATTAGCGCACGATAGCGCAGTGGGTGGGAAAGTAGCGATTAACCATCCGTTAGGTAAAAATATGATTGGTGCATTCCATCAGCCAGAAGCAGTTGTATATCATACACCGTTTTTACAGTCTCTTCCTGAAAAAGAGTGGCGTTCAGGTTATGCAGAGGTGATAAAGCATGCTCTTATCGGTGATGTGGAGCTATACCATTGGTTAAAAGAAGAAGTGCAAACATTAGCGGATCTTCATGATGAGAAGTTAATCCATATATTAACGAAGGCGATTCCTGTAAAGGCAAATGTTGTGTCACAAGATGAAACAGAGAAGGGTGTACGTGCTCATTTGAATTTTGGACATACGTTAGGACATGCTCTTGAAAAAGAGCTAGGGTATGGAAATATTACTCACGGTGACGGTGTAGCGGTTGGAATGTTATTCGCCATATTTTTAAGTGAGCGAGTGTACAAGGTTGATCTTGCTTATGAAGATATGAAGCAGTGGTTCTTGAAATACGGCTATCCAAAAATGCCAGGAGATTTGAATGTAGAGCGCCTCGTTCAATTGATGAAACAAGATAAGAAAGCAAATGCAGGAGCAATTCATATGGTGCTTATGCAGGAATATGGGGTAGTGAATGTCGTATCTATTTCAGATGAGACTGTTCATATTGCGTTAGAGGCATTTCAAAAAGATATGGTTTAAAATGATAGCGAAGTGCTGTGAAGTGCTCATTTAGAGGTATTCTCGTAATAGTGACGGTTATGACAAAAGATTACAGTAAGGGGCTATAACCGTATTGTAATCAAATTGAATGAAATGACTGGGGGAAGAAAAATGAGAGTGAAAGAGCAATTGTTAACTTTGAGAGCGTATGTGCCTGGGAAAAACATTGAAGAAGTAAAAAGAGAATATGGTTTATCAAAAATTGTGAAATTAGCATCCAACGAAAATCCATTCGGTTGCTCAGCACGTGTGACAGAAGCATTAACTTCTTTAGCGAGCCAATATGCCCTTTATCCAGATGGATATGCCTTTGAACTTCGGACAAAAGTAGCGGAACATTTAGGTGTAAAAGCAGAACAACTACTATTTGGTAGTGGATTAGATGAAGTCATTCAAATGATTAGCCGAGCGTTACTACATGAAGGAACAAACGTTGTAATGGCGAATCCTACGTTTTCACAATATCATCACCATGCTGTTATTGAAGGAGCAGAAGTTCGTGAAGTATCACTTAAAGATGGTATTCACGATTTAGATGCAATGCTAGAGCAAGTAGATGAGAAAACGAAAATTGTATGGATTTGTAATCCGAATAATCCAACAGGTACATATGTTGAGAAACAAAAATTACTTTCATTTTTAGAATCAGTTCCTAAGTCGGCTCTCGTTATTATGGACGAAGCATATTATGAATACGCGGAAGCAGAAGACTATCCGCAAACATTACCACTTCTTGAAAAGTATGAAAATCTTATGGTTTTACGCACGTTTTCAAAAGCATATGGTTTAGCTGCTTTTCGTATCGGATATGCGATTGGGGATGCGAAGTTAATCGGACAGCTAGAAGTAGCTAGGTTACCATTCAATACATCAACTGTAGCCCAATCTGTAGCACTCGCTGCATTAGAAGATCAAGCTTTTTTACAAGATTGTGTGCAAAAGAATGCTGAAGGTTTAAATCAGTATTATGCATTTTGTAAAGAATATAACGTATTCTATTATCCATCTCAAACAAATTTCATTTTCTTAAAACTCGGTATACCAGGTAATGAAGCTTTCGAACGATTAATGAAAAAAGGATATATCGTTCGTTCTGGTGCTGCATTTGGTATCGATGATGGTATTCGTATTACTGTCGGTTTGAAGGAAGAAAATGATGAAATTATAGAGTTACTGAAAGAGCTTGTAAATGAGCAAGTACAGAAAGAAGAAACATATTCTTAAGAGATTGTGAAGGCTCCTATTATAGGAGCCTTTTTTATCGCATTCAAAATAAAGGTTGAAGACTGCTAATTAAGTTATTCTGTAAACCACGGTTTGTATGGCTTGATAATTAGTGAGAGAAGTTATTTGCACGGTCATAAAAGAAAGCGGTACAATAGAAGATGATGATAAGGTATCGGTGTCATATCCGAACCTTTTGAACAATTAACTACTCTGTAGGAAGAAGTATAAGAAGAAGCATGCTCATTCTAAAGGTTGCGTTCTAACAGTGAGTTGCTTATGATAAATGAACAGAAGAGAATATTTTTTAGAATTAAAGGAGACGTTTATGCAAAAGTTTGAACAAGCTGTTTCATATATTGAAAATGGTGAAGCAGAAAAAGGATTACAATTATTAAAAGAACAATTAAAAATTGCGAATGATGAAGAGAAGTATGATATCGCTCGTTACTATCATACACTTGGATTTACAGATGAGGCATTAGCAATTACTGAAGACTTACGTTTACTGTATCCAGAAGAAAGTGAATTCACTGTATTTTTAGCAGAATTATATATTGATCTAGATAAAGAAGATGAAGCGATTGAAGTGCTTCATGATATTCCAGAAAATGACGATTTATATGTTCAATCGTTATTACTTGTTGCAGATTTATTCCAAATGCAAGGTTTTGATGATGTAGCAGAGCAAAAACTATTAAAGGCGAAAGAAATGATGCCTGATGAACCTGTTATTACGTTTGGGTTAGCAGAATTATATAGTAGTAAAGGTGAAGAACAAAAGGCAATTACTTATTATGAATCGCTATTAGCGGAACATAAAGTAATGGGTGGTGTTGTGATCGCACTTCGCCTCGCAGAAACGTTAAGCGCGATCGGAAACTGGGAAGAAGCGATTTCTTATTATGAAGCAGGCCTAGAGGAACAAAAAGATATTCACTCATTATTTGGATATGCCTTCACATTATACCAAGGTGAAGAATATCAGAGAGCAATTGGTGCTTGGCAAGAACTAAAAGAATTAGACCCTGAGTACGCATCACTGTACATGTATTTAGCGAAAAGCTATGAAAAAGAAGGAATGCTTCAAGAAAGCTATGAAACGCTTCATGAAGGAATTAAAGTAGATGAGCTTTCAGTTCCATTTTATGTAGAGTTAGCGAACATTGCGGCGAAATTAGGAAAAATAGTAGAAGCAGAGGAAGTTCTTCAAAAAGCGCTTGAGTTAGATCCAGGGCATTTAGGTGCAACATTAAAATATGCATATATCTTAAAAGAACAAGAAAAGTACGAAGAGTTAATTGCAATTGTAGAGCGTGCTATTGATAGTGGAGAACCAGATACACAACTACTTTGGGATCTTGCGTATGCAAAAAAACAATTAGAAATGTATTCGGATGCATTAAAACACTATGAAAGTGCATATACTTCTTTTAAGAATCATCCAGACTTCTTAGAAGAGTACGGTTATTTCTTATTGGAAGAAGGAAAACGAAAAGAGGCGAAAGAAGTATTTACCCAGTTATTACAACTAGACCCGACACAAATTCATATTGAAGAGTTGTTATATAATTTAGAGGATTTTTCATAAGTTGGAAGGAAACTGAATGCCGCTTCTTGAATCTAAAAAGAAAAGAGAAAGACAGAGGAGGGACTTAATTGCTATGAATACCCCTGTTTCTGTAAACGAGAAGAAGGATTTTGTAAAATGGTTTTTGAATAATTACCAACTGAAACAGCGTGAATGTGTATGGATTCTGAATTATTTAATGAGTCACGACCAATTGATGCATAAAGTCCACTTCGTAGAGCATGCAAAATATTGTCCGCGTGGCTTAGTGATGTCAGCGAATTGTGTGAAAGACACACCGTTTCACTTTTTTAAACAAAATGTTATGACAACAGATGCTGAAAAATCGTTTCATGATATTCGTTTAAATCGAGATGAGGATATTTATATTCAACTCAACTTTAAATCATCGTTTCAAAATGCGAATTATGTAGCTGTATTAGAAGAAAACCCATATCTACCAAAGCATATTGAAGTAAATGAAAAAGATCGTTTACTTGCAGAAAGGTTTTTGGAAGAAAGTGTATTTTCGTTTAGGAGAGAACGCCTTTTGAAACAAATTGATGAAGCGTTAGATAAGCAAGATAAGGAAGCGTTTCATAGATTAACGGCAGAGTTAAAAACTTTATAGAATTTATTTGGATTAATAAATTTTTACAAATTTCAGACTTTCATCAAGAAAAACTACCTATATTGGGTAGTTTTTCTTTTTTTACCTCTTTTAGTATGGTTTAATATATATAAAGTGAAAGTTCTGTCATTTGTAAGTGAAGGAGGGAAGGAATTTGAAGTGGATTGTAAAAGATGTGGAACAGTTTGAGCAAGCAAGAGAGTATGTTGATACAGGAGTAATACCGCTGTTATCAATTTCGGCAGCAAAAGAAATGAAAATGGTTGTAGAACAAGGTGAATTTATCGAATTGTTGAGCACGGAATTGGAAAGAGAGTATAAGGGAAGAGTGCTTTTACTGCCTGCGTTTACGTATTTGGTAGAAAGTCAAAAGAATGAAAAAGGTCGTTTGCAAGAATGGACAAATCATTTACGAAGTGAAGGTTTTAAGCATATTGCTTATGTTACAAGTGATTTTTCATGGAAAGAGGATATGCAAGAGTTACAGGGAGATTTGTTTTGGTTTCCTTCATTAGCATTAGAACAATTTAGTGATCAAGCAAAAAGAGAAGTTATTCATGCACATATAAAAAATATAATGGTGATGTTGGAAGAGAAATGGGGAAACTCATAATAAACAGAAAGTTCTTATTATTATGAGTAGTATGATATTGACCTGTGCATGAGCGTATTATATCATGATAGTGTCCTAGTTTTTATTTTTTATATAATTTATCACGAGGGGACAATTTCTGATAGAGGGGGGAAATTTTCGTGAGCGAGAAAGAACATCGCGTGTCAAGAAGACAATTTTTAAATTACACACTCACAGGGGTAGGAGGCTTTATGGCTGCCGGTATTTTAATGCCGATGACGCGATTTGCGCTTGATCCGGTGTTAAGAAAAGAAGCGGGAACGGATATGGTTGCTGTTGCGCAAGTAAAGGATATTACAACAGAGCCGAAGCGTTTCGATTTTAAAGTGAAGCAGGTTGATGGTTGGTACAAGTCTGAAGAACCAAAATCAGCTTGGGTTCATAAAGATGAAAGCGGAGACATTGTTGCGTTCTCTCCAGTATGTAAACATTTAGGATGTACAGTTAACTGGAATTCGGACAAAGCACATCCGAATCAATTCTTTTGCCCATGTCACGGGGGGCGTTATACAAAAGATGGGATTAACATTAAAGGTACGCCACCCCTTGCTCCGCTTGATGTGTACGAGTCTAAAGTGAAAGATGGAACGCTGTATCTAGGAAAAGCGAAGCCAAGAGGGGGTGCAAAGTAGATGTTAAATAAAATTTATGATTGGGTGGATGAAAGATTAGATATTACACCAATATGGCGTGATATCGCTGATCATGAAGTACCTGAACATGTAAACCCGGCACATCACTTTTCTGCATTCGTCTATTGCTTTGGAGGACTTACCTTTTTCGTTACTGTAATTCAAATTTTATCTGGAATGTTTTTGACGATGTATTATGTGCCTGATATTAAAAATGCTTGGGAATCAGTTTACTATTTACAAAATGAAGTTGCTTATGGGCAAATTGTTCGTGGTATGCACCACTGGGGTGCTAGTCTCGTAATTGTAATGATGTTTTTACATACACTCAGAGTTTTCTTCCAAGGTGCGTATAAAAAGCCCCGTGAGTTAAACTGGATTGTTGGTGTTCTTATTTTCTTTGTTATGTTAGGTCTTGGTTTTACCGGATATTTATTACCGTGGGATATGAAAGCTTTATTTGCTACAAAAGTAGGGATTCAAATTGCAGAGCAAACACCGCTCATTGGTCCTTATATTAAAACATTACTCGCTGGTCATTCCGAAATTGTTGGCGCTCAAACATTAACTCGCTTCTTTGCTATTCACGTCTTCTTCTTACCAGCAGCACTTCTAGGTTTAATGGCCTTCCACTTCATCATGATTCGCAAACAAGGTATTTCCGGTCCACTATAAGAGATTGCTAAATTAAAGGGGAAAGAACTAAAGGAGGGAGATTATGCATCGCGGCAAAGGGATGAAGTTTGTAGGAGATTCTCGGGTACCAGTAGCTCGGAAACCAAATATTCCAAAAGACTATTCTGAATACCCAGGGAAAACAGAAGCATTTTGGCCGAACTTCTTGTTAAAAGAATGGATGGTTGGTGCAGTTTTTTTAATCGGTTATTTATGTTTAACAGTGGCGCATCCGTCGCCGCTTGAGAGAATGGCGGACCCAACAGATGCTGGATATATACCACTTCCAGATTGGTATTTCTTATTCTTGTATCAGTTATTAAAGTATTCGTATGCTTCCGGTTCATTTACTGTAATTGGAGCATTTATTATGCCAGGGATTGCGTTTGGAGCATTACTGTTAGCTCCATTTCTTGATCGAGGTCCAGAAAGACGTCCATTGAAGCGTCCTGTGGCAACTGGATTTATGCTTTTAGCAATTGCATCGATTATCTTTTTAACTTGGGAATCTGTAGCACACCACGACTGGGAAGCTGCAAAAAAACAAGGAGCAATTGTAAAAACAGCGCCAGTTGATAAAAATGATGATGGCTATAAATTAATGCAAAAAAATACTTGTTTAACATGTCATGGTGACAATTTACAAGGCGGGGCAGCAGCACCGGCACTGCAAAACTTAACTTTAAAGCCAGAAGAAATTGCTAAAATTGCGAAAGAGGGAAAAGGTTCAATGCCTAAAGGTGTATTTAAAGGTACGGATGAGGAACTGAAGAAGCTTTCGGAATTCGTTGCAAAGTATAATAAAAAATAATAAAAAAGCTGACTACAAAATTTGTAGTCAGCTTTTCTATTTAGTTGGATGAAGTTTGTTATAATAGAGTAGGATTTAGTGAATGAATTACTTTGCTTGAAAGGTGTTGGACATACGGATTGGTGTACTTGTATGCAATGTTAAGACAACGCTCGGTATTATTATTTTTATTAATTGTTAACTTATTAGGTACAATTTATGGATTTATATGGTACGGAAATCAATTGAAAGAAACGTCACCTATATTTTGGCCGTTTGTACCAGATAGTCCTATGGCGACTCTCTTTTTTGTCTTTGTTTTAATTGCTTTTTTGGCAAAGAGAAACTGGGGATTAATAGAAGCGTTAGCGATTGTAACTTTAATAAAATATGGTATTTGGGCTGTTGTTGTAAACGCGATTATGATTTACGTAAAAGGGCCTATAGGCTTTATGGGCTACATGTTAATGCTTTCGCACTTCGCGATGGCAATACAAGGATTTTTATATGCTCCATTCTATCGTATAAAAAAATGGCATTTTATAGTAGCAGCTGTGTGGACGTTGCATAACGATGCAATTGATTATTTATTTTGGCAAATGCCGCGATATGGAATTATGCATTTGTTTGTAGAGGAAATTGGTTATTTTACGTTTTGGTTAAGTATTGCTGTACTATGTATTACATATTATTGTTGCTTACGTGAGCAAAGAAAACAATTTTCTTTATGATGGTTAGAACATTTAGGGGGAGAACATGGAGAAAAATAAGAGTGGTACAAAAATATTGGATCGATTGATTACTTTAGTTGTTTCATATAGCATAGCATTTTCTATTTTTGCACTCGCAACAACGGCAGTTGTGTATGGAAAATGGTTGTATTATTTTGAAATTGATTTTTTAAATATTCCTGATTTAGCGGATATGACGAAGGATGAAATTAAAAGAAATTACGATGTGCTTATTACATATTTATCCCCGTTTTATGACGGAGCATTACATTTGCCCACATTAGATATGTCCACAAATGGCCGTATTCATTTTGTAGATGTTAAAAATATTTTAGTAAAGATTCAATATGTGATGTATGCGACAATTATGATTGCAGTGATAGGCGGAATTTATTTATTAAAAAAGAAAAATGAAAAGTTTTTACTGCACGGATCGATTTTAACAATCATTTTTCCGATAGCGCTTATGTTACCAATTGCTATTAATTTTGAAAAGAGTTTTGTATTATTCCATAAACTTTTATTTAGTAATGATTATTGGGTTTTTGATCCTGAAAAGGATCCAATTATATTAATGTTACCAGAAGAGTTCTTTATGCATGCTGCGTGTGCTATTTTATTATTCATTTTAGGTGGGAGTATACTTTGTTACAGTTTATATAGATATCTCGTAAAAAAGAAAAGGATGTCACAGAAAAAATTCTCTGCTTAAAGAGAATTTTTTTCTTTGTAAAACGATAATATATTTTTCGGTCTAGTTCTGTTCTATTCTTGTCCAAATTAACATATTTTGTACTAGTAGTTAAGGGGGGACCGGGATGAAGAGAACATTAATTGGATTGATAGCATTTCTAATTATAATGTTTCCGTTACGTATATATGCTGAAGAGTGGAATGAGCTAACAGGGTTGTTAGACGACTCGTTACAGTTAGTGAAGCGTAATGAAGATGAAAAAGCGGTACAAGTATTACAACATTTCTCGGAGCAGTTTTTAATAAAGGGGAATGAAAAGAAGCAGGAAGTAACACCAGATCAAGTTAGAGTTATTTCTTTAGCTTACGATAAGGCGCAACAATCGCTCTCTGAAGAAGGTTTAGGTAAGCAAGCTAAAATTGATAATGTGCTGGCATTACAACTTGCTGTTGATGCACAAGTATCGAAATATCAACCACTTTGGATGGAAAGAGAAAGGAAAGTAATGGATGCCTTTTCTCAAATGGAAAAAGCGATGGAAAAAGAAGATGCTGGGCAGTTTCAACAAACGTTAAATACGTTTTTAAATGAATTCAATATTATTTATCCAAGCTTAATGATTGCTTTGCCAGAAAACGAGGTCCAGCGTGTAAATGTTCATTTATCTTATTTAGATGAATTTCGTAACGTTATGTTAAAAACGAAAGGCGGCCAAATGCAATTAGGGATTATTAAAGGGGATTTGCAAAAGATATTTCACACAGTAAAAAAAGATGAAATTGCACCCTCTCTCATTTGGTTTATGACAATTACTGGGGGACTTATTTTATTCACATTAACTTATGTTGGATGGAGAAAGTATAAAGGAGAGAGAGAAAAAAGAAAAAGTAATGTACATTCTAAAAATAGATAATGCAATAAATAAAGATATGGATTGTAAGGTTTATTCATTGACAATAGTGGCAGAAGAAAATAGAATGAGAAGTACTATAATTAAAACTTCAATGGAGGTTCATGATGTTTTATTTAATTTACTTCGCGATCATAATGATCATACCGTTGTATGCACAGTCAAGAGTACGTAGTGCCTATAGCAAGTATTCACAAGTTTATTCAACATCAGGTATGACAGGAGCGGAAGTGGCTCGAAAAATTTTAGATGAAAATGGATTATACAACGTAGCTGTAGAAGAAACACCAGGTCATTTATCAGACCATTATGATCCAACCGCTAAGACGGTTCGATTATCAACAGATAACTATTATGGACATTCAGTTGCTGGTACAGCAGTTGCAGCACACGAAGTAGGACACGCAATTCAAGATGCACAAGATTATAACTTTATGCGTATTCGTCATTCGTTAGTTCCTGTGGCTAATTTTGGATCGAATATATCATGGGTATTTATTATGATTGGTATATTTGCGACAATGTCAAAACTATTGTTATTAGGTATCATTTTAATGGCAGCAGGTGTTGTGTTCCAGCTCGTTACATTGCCAGTTGAGTTTGATGCGTCAAAGCGCGCAATGCAACAAATTGAAGCGTTAGGTATTGTATCAACAGATGAATATGGGCAAGCTCGTAAAGTATTAAATGCGGCAGCATTAACATATGTAGCAGCTGCAGCTGTAGCTGTATTTGAATTATTACGTCTCGTATTAATGTATACTGGTATGCAGCGTAGCGACGACTAAAGACTATCAATTTTGATAGTCTTTTTTTGTTGTGTGGATTGAATTATATAATGTATTGCAAATAGAAATAATAGAAGTAATGCGGAAAGGTGGTGGGGGAAATGAAATATCCAGACCATTTAGTAAAACAAGTGCAAAAGCGTAGTGCTCCTTATCAACTAGAAGGTTTTTTAAGTGGACAAGGTCCTGAAAATCCCAAATTTATGTTGTTAGGAGAAGCACCTGGTGAAACAGAAATTCATAATGGGATTCCGTTTAGCGGGAGGGCGGGAAAACAATTAATGGTTTTTTTAGAGCGTATCCACGTTACAAGGGAAGAAGTATATATTACGAGCGCTGTTCGGAGTAGACCTTATAAATGGCGAGAGAAAAAAGAACGAAATGGTGAAATCATACAAAAAAAGTATAATAGAACGCCAAATCAGGGAGAAATAGTTGCCCATGCGCCTTTGTTAGATTATGAATTAGAGAAAATACATCCGAAGCTTATCGTCACGCTTGGAAATATCGGTCTTCAACGTTTAACAGGAAAAAATAAAAAAATCACAGATGTACACGGGCAATTATTAAAACAGCCCATTCAAAAATTAAAGGATATGCAAAGTGCAGAGTTTACATGGTCAGAGAAAGAATATCATGTTTTTCCGACTTTTCATCCAGCTTCCATTTTTTATAATCGGAGTTTATTGGAGTTTATTCATGAGGATTTTGAGAAGCTTAAAAGACTTGTAATAAAAAACTAGAAAAGCTAAGGCGCTTTTCTAGTTATATTTAATTATGTAAAGGGTTTTTATTTTCATCTAACGTAAACCCTTCACCAACTACATCATGTACATCACTTACAGCGACAAAAGCATGAGGATCTACAGAAGTAATGATATTCTTTAATTTCACGATTTCATTTTTAGCAACAACGCAATACAATACATTACGTTCCACTTTTGTATACGATCCAACAGCTTTTAAAAAGGTTGCTCCGCGCTCCATTTCAGATAAAATTTTGGCAGCAATTTCATCGTTTTTCTCTGAGATAATAGTCGCTCCTTTGGCAGCATAAGCTCCTTCTTGCATAAAATCAATGACTTTAGCACCGATAAAAACAGCAACTAGCGTATACATGCCCTCACGGTATGATAAATAGGTAAGAATAGAGACGACGATAACGACAGCATCAAACATAAACATTGTTTTCCCCATACTCCAGCCAACATATTTGTGCGCTAGTCGTGCGATAATATCTACACCGCCAGTAGTCCCGCCATATTTAAATATTATTCCAAGGCCGATACCGATAAATGCCCCGGCGAATAAAGCTGCGAGTGTCATATCATTTTGCAAGTTTAAATGTAAGTTGAGTACTTCGTAACGCTGGAAAATCCATAGAAATAAAGATACGCTAAAGGTTCCAATTAATGTATATAAAAATGTCGTTCTGCCAAGTAACCTCCAGCCAATAAAAAATATAGGGATATTTAAAATTAAGTTTGAGTAGGAAGGATCAAACTTAAATAAAAAATACAATAATAGTGTAATACCAGTAAACCCACCCTCTGCAAGGTGGTTTTCAATATTGATATTGACAATACCGAAAGAAAATATAGCGGAACCAATTAAAATAAAAATAATATTTCGCATCTTCAATTTTGATGTCATATAGAAATCCCCCTAATTATGTAATGATTGCATTGCTCCGCTGAAACGGTAAAACATAATAATAAGTAATTTCTAGTTGCTAGTGAAAATAGTAAGAACCTGATTGATGTGGGCTGATTTTTTGTGAAAAGTGCAAAAGAAAGTTTCACTTTATCCCGCTCTAAAGGCTGATAGGAGATGAAGCAAAGAAGAGGGGCAAACCAGCCGTAGGAACCCGATTGGTGTGGGCTGATCTTTTGCAAAAATCGCAAAAGAAGTTTCACTTTACCCCGTACCAACGGCTGTTAGGAGATAAAGCTCTGAAGAAAGGCGAACCAGCCGTAGGAACCCGATTAGTTCAACTAATCTTTTGCAAAAAAATCACAAAAGAAGTTTCACTTTATTATAGTCTATCCAAAAATGGGTCGCAAATAGGTGTTTGGCGGGGAATAATATTTGTCAAATCGCGATGAATTGGCTAACATGAAAGAGGAAGGATTAGAGGTGAATAGTATGGAAGCAAAAACGATGAAAGATATGCAGAAAGAAGTAGATGCATATATTGGTCAGTTTAAAGAAGGTTATTTCAGTCCGCTTGCAATGATGGCTCGTTTAACGGAAGAAATGGGAGAGCTTGCAAGAGAGGTAAATCATTATTATGGTGAGAAACCGAAGAAAACAACTGAAAAAGAAAGAAGTATTGAAGAAGAGCTTGGAGATGTATTATTTGTTATGATTTGTATGGCAAATAGTTTAAATATTGATTTAGAGACAGCACATAACATTGTAATGAATAAATTTAATACACGTGATAAAGATCGCTGGACACGTATTGATGAGGGAGAGAAAGAATAATGAAAGAAATTAAAGTAATTATCGCCGGACCAAGAGGACGTATGGGACATGAAGCAGTCCTTCTTATGGAAAGAACGGAACATTTTAATTTAGTAGCAGCAGTGGATTATAAGCATGGTGGTGAGAAGATTTCTGATTTACCTGGCATGCCAGCATTACATGCGCCGATTTACGCTGATTTACATACTTGTTTAGATGAAGTAGAAGCAGATGTGTTGTTAGATTTAACAACACCAGAAGTGGGGAAACAACACGTTACACTTGCAGTTGAGCGTGGACTTCGTTCGGTTATTGGTACAACTGGATTTACAGAAGAAGAATTGACACGTTTAACAGAGAATGCAAAAGAAAAAGCAGTAGGAACAATTATTGCTCCAAACTTTGCAATTGGTGCAGTTCTTATGATGAAATTCTCACAAATGGCAGCGAAATATTTCCAAGATGTTGAGGTAATTGAATTACATCATGATCAAAAATTAGACGCACCATCTGGTACAGCTGTAAAAACGGTAGAGTTAATTCGCCAAAATCGTGAATCAAAGCAGCAAGGTCATCCAAATGAAGTAGAGCAACTAGCAGGTGCACGAGGTGCAAATGTAGACGGTATTCACATTCATAGTGTACGTTTGCCAGGGCTTATTGCACACCAAGAAGTAATGTTTGGTGGAGATGGACAAATGTTAACAGTTCGTCATGATTCATTCAATCGTGCATCATTTATGTCAGGTGTAAAACTATCAATTGAGACAGTAATGAACCTTGATCATCTTGTGTACGGTTTAGAAAATATTATCGACTAAAGGGGAGACAACGGATGAAAATTGCCTTAATCGCACATGACAAAAAGAAAAATGATATGGTTTCGTTTGCATACGCATATAAACCAATTTTTGAACAACATGAATTATTTGCAACAGGAACGACAGGGCTTCGCATTATGGAAGCGACTGGATTAGTTGTAACAAGATATCAATCTGGCCCTCTTGGTGGAGATCAAGAAATTGGTGCAATGATTGCAAAGAACGATTTAGATATGGTGATTTTCTTCCGCGATCCATTAACAGCACAGCCGCATGAACCGGATGTGAATGCATTACTTCGTTTATGTGATGTATATGCGATTCCACTTGCAACGAATATGGCAAGTGCTGAAATGTTAATGCACGCATTAGAGCGAGGAGATTTAGATTATCGTAAGTTAAGAAAATGAGGGGAACAATTATGAGTGGATTACATATATTAGCGTTTGGTGCTCATGCCGATGATGTTGAAATCGGCATGGCTGGTACCATCGCTAAATATACAAAGCAAGGGTATGAAGTAGGTATTTGTGATTTAACAGAAGCTGATCTTTCTTCAAATGGAACGATAGAGTTGAGAAAAGAAGAAGCGAAGGTCGCAGCTCGTATAATGGGAGTAAAAACGAGGCTGAATTTAGCGATGCCAGACCGTGGTTTGTATATGAAAGAAGAGTATATACGTGAAATTGTCAAGGTGATCCGTACATATAAACCAAAACTAGTTTTTGCGCCGTACTATGAAGATCGCCATCCAGATCATGCAAATTGTGCAAAGCTTGTGGAAGAGGCTATTTTTTCAGCAGGAATCCGTAAATATATGCCGGAACTTTCACCACATCGTGTGGAGTCTTTTTATAATTATATGATTAATGGTTTTCATAAACCGAATTTTTGTATAGATATAAGTGAGTACCTCTCTATAAAGGTGGAAGCATTAGAAGCGTATGAAAGTCAGTTTTCAACAGGGAGTGATGGTGTTAAGACACCGTTAACAGAAGGTTACGTTGAAACTGTGATTGCTCGTGAGAAGATGTTTGGAAAAGAAGTTGGAGTCTTGTATGCCGAGGGATTTATGAGTAAGAAACCGGTTTTATTACATGCTGATTTATTAGGGGGATGTAAATGAAATTAAAAATAGGTATTACATGTTATCCTTCTGTAGGTGGTTCTGGAGTTGTTGGAACAGAATTAGGAAAGCAATTGGCGGAACGTGGGCATGAAATTCACTTTATTACATCGGGTTTACCATTCCGGTTAAATAAAGTATATCCAAACATTTATTTTCATGAAGTGACGGTAAATCAATACTCTGTATTTCAATATCCACCATACGATTTAGCGTTAGCAAGTAAAATGGCCGAGGTTGCACAAAGAGAAAACTTAGACATTTTACATGTGCATTACGCAATACCACATGCAATTTGTGCATATTTAGCAAAACAAATGATCGGAGAGCGTATTAAAATTGTTACAACCTTACATGGAACAGATATTACTGTGTTAGGTTCCGACCCTTCGTTAAATAATTTAATTCGTTTTGGTATTGAGCAATCGGATGTTGTTACTGCTGTCTCGCATTCATTAATTAACGAAACACATGAGCTTGTAAAACCAAGTAAAGAAATTCAAACGGTATATAACTTTATAGACGAACGTGTATATTTCAAGCGTAATATGTCTCAATTAAAGAAAGAATATGGTATAAGTGAGAGTGAAAAAGTACTTATTCATATTTCGAATTTCCGTAAAGTGAAACGTGTGCAGGATGTTGTTCAGGCATTTGCTAAAATTGTTAAAGAAGTAGATGCGAAGTTGCTTCTTGTTGGAGACGGACCAGAATTCTGTACGATTTTACAGATAGTGAAGAATTTACATATTGAAGATCGCGTTTTATTCCTAGGGAAGCAAGATAATGTTGCAGAACTACTTGCGATGAGTGATTTAATGTTGCTTCTATCAGAGAAGGAAAGTTTTGGTCTTGTTTTATTAGAAGCAATGGCGTGTGGTGTACCTTGTATCGGAACACGGGTTGGAGGTATTCCAGAGGTTATTCAACACGGGGAAACAGGATATTTATGTGAAGTTGGCGATACAACAGGAGTGGCAAATCAAGCTATTCAGCTATTAAAGGACGAGGAACTTCACCGTAATATGGGAGAACGAGCAAGAGAAAGTGTTTATGAGCAATTTCGCTCAGAAAAAATTGTTTCACAATATGAAACGATTTACTATGACGTACTAAGGGATGACAAAAATGGAAAGATTTAAAAAAGCTAGTTCTATTATTGAGACATTAAAGCAACAAGGACATGAGGCTTACTTTGTTGGTGGGAGCGTACGAGATCTTATTATCGATAGGCCGATTGGAGATATTGATATTGCGACATCTGCTCTACCAGAAGAAGTGATGGCTATATTCCCAAGAAATGTTCCTGTTGGTCTTGAGCATGGAACTGTAATTGTTGTAGAAAATGGTGAGCCCTATGAGGTAACTACTTTTCGAACAGAAAGCGAATATGAAGATTTTCGAAGACCTAGTAGTGTTCAATTTGTTCGTTCATTAGAAGAGGATTTAAAACGTCGTGATTTCACGATGAATGCAATTGCTATGACAGAAGAAGGCAAAATGGTCGATTTATTTGCTGGACAGGAAGCCATTCAACAGAGAGAAATTGTGACAGTTGGAAATGCTGCGGATCGTTTTCAAGAAGATGCCCTGCGAATGATGCGTGGTATTCGGTTTGTAAGCACGTTAGGTTTTTCATTAGAAATGAAAACGAAGCAAGCGATTGAAACGTATGGGCATTTGCTAGAACATATAGCAATTGAGCGTATTACAGTAGAGTTTGAGAAACTGTTAACTGGTACATATTGTGTGAAAGGTCTCAAAGAATTAGTAGAGACGAAGCTATTTTCTCATTTGCCATATTTACAAATGTCAGAAGAGAGACTGTTAAAAGCTACGCAGTATAAATGGGATTCTTTCGAAACGGATATTGAGGCGTGGGCATTTTTCTTATATTGTATCGGAGAAGAACATCCATCTGTCTTTTTACGTCAATGGAAGTTTTCGAATAAAAAAATAAAAGATATTGTTGCAGTTTTATTGACAATCCGTACTAGAAAGGAGAAGGATTGGGATACAGTCCTTCTTTATAAAACGGGAATTCATATCGCTGAAATGGCAGAGAGAGTATATGAAGCGATGATTGAACGCTATGACCCTACATCTGTTGAACGAGTACAATCAATGTTTCATGCATTGCCAATCCAGGAGCGTCAAGAAATGAATGTGACTGGTAATGATTTATTAAACTGGGCAAACAAAAAGCCTGGTCCGTGGGTTGCTGAGATGCTTCAGAAAATCGAAGAAGCAATCGTACAAGGAAACGTAGTTAATGAGAAAGAGCGTATAAGGGAGTGGCTACAAGGATGCAATCTACTATAAGAAAGCAGTTATTGCAAGTTTTTTCTGAAGCGGATGGCGAGTTTGTATCCGGCCAAACAATTAGTGATAAACTTGGTTGTTCAAGAACTGCTGTGTGGAAACATATGGAGGATCTGCGGAGTGAGGGATATGAACTTGAAGCTGTGCGTCGATTAGGTTACCGAATTGCAAGTAAGCCAGACAAAGTGACCGCTAATGAAATTCAGTTAGGGCTACAAACGAAGCGGATTGGTAGAACAGTGTATTTTGAAGAAACCGTTGAATCAACGCAGCACATTGCAGCAAAACTTGCTTATGAAGGTGCAGAAGAAGGAACAGTCGTTGTAGCAGAAGAACAAACAGCGGGAAGAGGTCGTTTAAGCAGAAAATGGCATTCACCAAAAGGAACAGGGATTTGGATGAGTATTATTTTACGCCCATCAATCCCAGTTCATCATGCACCGCAACTTACTTTGTTAGCGGCCGTTAGTGTTGCACAGGCAATTGAAAAATGCACGGGTGTAAACGTAGGAATAAAATGGCCAAATGATATTTTAATTCAAGGTAAAAAGGCTGTAGGTATATTAACAGAAATGCAAGCGGATCCTGATAAAATTAATGCTGTCATTATGGGCATCGGTATTAATGCGAATCAAAAGCAAGAACATTTTGATGAAGAAATTCAGCACATTGCTACTTCATTAGCGATTGAATCAGGTAAGCCGATTGTTCGTGCAGAACTTATGCAACAAATCTATTTACAACTAGAAAAATTATATGAAGAGTATTTACAAAATGGTTTCTCTGTCATTAAAATTCTTTGGGAAAGTTACGCTGTGAGCATCGGGAAAGAAATTACCGCTCGAACGATGAGAGAGACAATTACGGGGTTAGCAAAAGGAATCACAGAGGATGGTGTATTACTTCTGGAGGATCATGAGGGGAAAGTACATCATATTCATTCTGCAGATATTGAAATTAAGTAAAAGAAGTTCCTCTTTTGGAACTTCTTTTTATTTCAATAGTTTTGAGTTGAATTTGTAACATGATAATAAATTTTTTTCATATTTAAAGTTCATTTCAAAATATCTTCCGCCTAATTGGCAGGGCATGTTATTTGACGATTACTTTGCCTGCCATTCCTTTAAGAAGATGGTATCGACATATTAATTCATATGTACCAGTATTTTTAGGTTTCACGGTAATATTCTTTTCTTTTCCTGACTCGATTACGACGTCAATGCCGAGTTTTTTCACTGTAAAGGTGTGCTCGTTTTTACCTTTATTTTTCAATAGTAATGTTGTTGATCCTGCAAGCGGAATCGTGATAACATTTGGATTAAAGTAATCATCATTTAGTTCAACCTCAATCACTTTCGTTAAATCGGTGGGGGGTGTTACGACAGTAACTGAGGCAAATACATGGGAGGATCCTAAAGACATCCACCATACAATCATTACAAGCAAACTGCTGAATCGAAATAACCACCTGTTCATAGACATCTGCAATTCTCCTTTGTTAAGTACTTTCCTCAATTAACCTGCATCATTAGTTTAAGAGTTATACTATACAGTTAAATGGATTACAGAAAAAATTAACTTGGACTTTTTTAGCATGCGTTGAAAAAACATGTATCTTTTCAGGATAGAATTCTCCATAAAAACTGTATAGCATATATACTCTCGCGTTAAATTTCATATACCGTAATAAGAATAAAAAATTATTTTTTCAAAAAAATGTAGTAATTCCTTTTTGTAGTTTGCTATAATTAGTTCGAATGTGGGCAGTATCAGAGCGAACTGCACCATGATTCGAAGTCATACGAAAAATAATAACTTGGATTCTGCCTTGATCCAATAACGGACTGGGACAGAGGGATGAATAATGCCGACTAACACACAACCCTTCTGCCCTTTTATGGTCAGAGGGGTTTTTTATATGATTTCGGCCATCTCCTCTCTCCTGCATAAAGGAGGAGTAGTTTTTGAAAACAAAAACAGATTTTTTGAAGATGAAAGAGCAAGGTGAGCCGATTACAATGCTAACGGCGTATGATTATCCATCTGCTAAATTAGCAGAAGAAGCTGAAGTTGATATGATTCTAGTTGGAGATTCTCTTGGAATGGTTGTACTCGGATACGATTCAACAGTACCTGTAACAGTAGAGGATATGATTCATCATACGAAAGCTGTACGCCGTGGAGCGAAAGAGACGTTTATTGTAACTGATATGCCATTTATGTCGTATCACGTATCATTACAAGAAACGATGGTGAATGCACGTCGCATCGTTCAAGAGAGCGGGGCACACGCACTGAAGGTAGAAGGTGCTGGAGAAGTTATATCGACGATTCAATATTTGACGAACGCAGGAATTCCTGTTGTAGCGCATTTAGGTTTAACCCCTCAATCGGTAGGAGTGTTGGGTGGATATAAAGTGCAAGGAAAAGATGCGGAGAGTGCAAAAAAATTAATAGAAGATGCAAAGAAATGTGAAGAAGCTGGTGCAATAGCGCTTGTGTTAGAATGTGTACCAATGCAGTTAGCAGAACTTATTTCAGAGCAACTAACAATACCAACAATTGGGATTGGTGCAGGACAAAAAGTAGATGGACAAGTGCTTGTTTATCATGATCTTATCTCATACGGCGTAAATCGTGTTCCGAAATTTGTGAAGCAATATACGTCTGTTCAAGAGGAGATTGTGCGTGGGATTTCACAATATGTTACTGAAGTAAAGACAAGGCAATTTCCTGAAGAAAAACATTCGTTCACAATGAAAGAGGAAGAATGCTTAGCGTTATACGGAGGAAAACAATAATGAAAATCGTAACTACAGTGCAAGAGATGCAGCAAATTACAAGCGAACTTCGTGCAAGTGGAAAGAGTATTGGTTTTGTTCCAACAATGGGTTATTTACATGAAGGCCACGCTACTTTATTACGTAAGGCAAGAGAAGAAAATAAAATTGTAGTTTTAAGTGTATTTGTAAACCCGCTACAATTCGGCCCAAATGAAGATTTAGATCGATATCCTCGTGATATTGATAGAGATGAAAATGTAGCAAAAGAAAACGGTGTAGATTATTTATTTTATCCGAGTGTAGAAGAAATGTATCCAGCAGAACAAACAACAACAGTAGAAGTTGTGAAGCGCACGGACGTATTATGCGGTCAACAAAGACCTGGTCATTTCGCTGGTGTTGCAACTGTACTGATGAAACTATTTAATATTACGGTGCCAACGCGTGCTTATTTCGGTATGAAAGATGCTCAACAAGTTGCAGTAATTGAAGGATTTGTAACTGATTTCAATATTCCAGTTACAATCGTACCAGTTGATATTGTAAGGGAAGAAGATGGTTTAGCGAAAAGTTCTCGTAACGTGTACCTATCACAAGATGAACGTGAAGAAGCTCTTCATTTATACCGCAGCCTATGTATAGCGAAAGAAAGAATTGAGGCAGGTGAACGTAATCCGGAAATCATTACAAATCTTGTGAAAGATTATATTGAGACGCATACGAAAGGCACTGTAGATTATGCGGATTTATATGCATATCCGTCATTAACAATGGTAGAGAAAGTCGAAGGAAGAATCATTTTAGCTATTGCAGTTAAGTTTGAAAATGTAAGATTAATTGACAATATAACATTAACGGTTAAATAAGGGGGAGCATCTATGTTTCGCACAATGATGAGAGCAAAGTTACATCGTGCAACTGTAACGGAGGCAAATTTAAATTATGTAGGTAGTATTACAATTGATGAAGACTTAATGGATGCAGTAAATATTGTAGAAAACGAAAAAGTCCAAATTGTAAATAATAATAATGGTGCTCGCTTAGAGACATACGTTATTAAAGGGGAACGCGGTAGTGGTGTTGTTTGTTTAAACGGTGCTGCGGCAAGACTTGTACAACCAGGGGACAAAGTAATTATTATTTGTTATGGGCTAGTTACGGAAGAAGAGATTCATACACAAGAACCAAAAATTGCAGTACTAGACGATAATAATCAAATTATTGAAATGTTAGGTGCTGAAAAAGCGGGTACGATATTATAAGTAGAAAGGCTATCTCCATTGCGGAGATAGCTTTTTTGTGCATCTTTTCATTAAGATGAGATAAAACGTGGTATAGTAACATTATATAAATTATTGTTGTTTGAAAGGTAAGAAATTGAGGTGTTACATATATGAGTAAGCGTTATGTCGTTGTTGATTTAGAGACGACAGGGAACTCCTGGAAAGATGGGAAGGATAAAATTACCCAAATTGCAGCTGTTGTAGTAGAAGATGGAGAGATATTGGAGATTTTTTCGTCTTTTGTTAATCCAAAGAGAGAGATCCCACCATTTATTACAGAATTAACAGGGATTGATGAAAGTCTTGTAAAACAAGCCCCGTTATTTCAAGATGTAGCCCCGATGATTGTTGAGCTATTACAAGGTGCGGCTTTCGTTGCGCATAATGTTCACTTTGATTGGAATTTTTTAAATGAAGAATTAAGGCAAGTTGGATATACAGAAATACATTGTCCGAAAATCGACACGGTTGAATTGGCTCAAATTCTTTTGCCGACAGCCGATAGTTATAAATTACGTGATTTAGCTAAGAAGCATGAACTAGAGCACGATCAACCACATCGTGCGGATAGTGATGCTCTTGCAACAGCGGAATTATTTTTACAATTTTTAAATGAAATTGAAAAGTTACCACTTGTCACGTTGCAATCGCTTTATGAATTAAGTGATGTGTTCCAAAGCGATATAGCTGATGTGCTTTCTGAAAATATTTTAAAGAAAGTAATGCACGGTAAAGAAGATATAGCGGAGTATGAAATACATCGAAATATTGCGCTGAAAAAGCGGAACTATTCCTTAAACCTTGGAGAAACGTGTTCATCAAAGTTTGATGCTTTCTTGAATAAAACGATGGATAAATTGGAATCACATATGCCAAAGTTTGAAAGAAGAGAAAGTCAACAACTGATGATGAAAGAGATATATACGGCGTTAAGAGATTCTCGTTTTTCACTAATTGAAGCCGGTACAGGAACAGGAAAGACTCTCGCTTATTTGCTTCCTAGTCTTTATTTTGCAAAGAGAAAAGAAGAACCTGTCATTATAAGTACACAAACGGTACAACTCCAACAACAAATATTAGAAAAAGAAATTCCGTTATTACAAAAAATAATGCCATTTTCATTTGAGGTAGCTCTTCTAAAAGGAAGAAAGCATTATTTATGCTTACATAAATTTGAGTATGCTTTGCAAGAGGAAGAAAAAAATTATGATATGGCACTTACAAAGGCGAAGATTTTAGTTTGGCTATTGCAAACTGAAACAGGTGATCGAGACGAATTAAATATTCCTGAGGGCGGAAAGTTACTTTGGAATCGTATTTGTAGCGATGCGTATAGTCCAGGCGGTATGCAAAGTAATTGGTTTAGTCGTTGTTTTTACCAGCGAGCGAAGAATAAAGCTTTATTTGCAGATATCGTTATTACAAATCATGCGTTATTATTTCAAGATTTTTCAAGTGAAGAACCGTTGTTTGCTTCATGCGAACATATTATTTTTGATGAAGCTCACCATATTGAAGAAGCCGCGAGTAGAACATTGGGTGAACAGTTCTCTTGTATGTATTTTCAATTGGTTATATCTCGTCTTGGGACACTAGAAACAGAAGATGTACTCTCCAAAGTATATAAAATGATGAAAAAATCAGAGCAAGCATCTCGTTCAACTTTCCGTATGATAAGTTATAGTTTGAAGGAACTTAAGTTTGATGCGGATGAACTCTTCCAAATGTTACGTACTTTTATATTTAAACAAACAAAGCAAGAGCAAGGAACGAATAATATGCCGCTCATCTATAGGTATAACGCAGAACTAGAAAAAGGTAAGTTGTGGGATAGTATCGTCGAATTAACAAATCGTTTTATATATGAATTAAGAAGGGTAGTAACTGCTCTTGAGAAGCAAGTGGATATATTGCAAAGTAAGTTAGAATGGGAGATGCATGTTGTAACAGGTGAATTTATGCATTTAATTGAGTTGCTGAGAAAGATGGCAGAATCATTACAGTTACTCGTATTAGAAAAGAATTCGTATGTAACTTGGATGGAGACTGAAACGAAAGGGACGATTCATTCAACAGTTCTATATGCACAGCCTGTTCATATTGGTGAAAGATTTGCTGATGAATTTTTAACAGAAAAAAAGAGTGTTATTTTTACATCCGCAACACTAACAGTTAACGATACGTTTGATTATATAAAAGAGGAACTTGGTTTACATGATTTCGCTCCAAATACTTTAAAGGTTCCGTCGCCATTTCGTTATGATGAACAGATGAAATTAATGGTGTCAACGGATGTACCTTTTATTAAGCAAGTAAGTAATGAGCGATATATTGAATCTATATCGGAACATATTGCAAAGATAGCGAAAGCCACAAAAGGCAGAATGCTCGTTTTATTCACTTCGTATGAAATGTTAAAAGAAGCGTATGCGAATTTAAAAAATAATGATGAATTAGAGGGTTATTTATTACTCACCCAAAGTGTGAATAATAGAAGTCGAAGCCGCTTAATTCGAAAGTTTCAAGAGTTCGACAAATCAATTTTATTAGGGACGAGCAGTTTCTGGGAAGGAATAGATATTCCTGGAGATGCCTTAAGTTGTCTTGTTATAGTCCGTCTACCATTTACACCTCCTCATCAGCCGATGATGGAAGCGAAAGGTGATTGGCTAAAAAATCAAGGTGAAGATGTATTCGCTAAATTAGCGCTCCCACAAGCAATATTACGTTTCAAACAAGGATTCGGCCGCTTAATTCGAACGAATACAGATACAGGAACGGTAGTAGTGTTAGATCGTCGTTTGACGAGTTCTTCCTATGGAAAACGATTTCTACAATCGATTCCTAACGTACCTCTTTATGAAGGACCATTAGAAGAATTGTTAGTACAATTAGAAGAACCATCAAATGAATAAAAATGGAAGAAAAATACGCCTGAAGTACTTATAAACTTCAGGCGTAAAAAATGTGGGTAGGAGGAATTTTATTTTTCTTACTTCTTGTATACAAAATGTGTTGGTTTTCGACTTGAAACCTTTTTTTGCTGTACATGTCCTGCTATAATAGATGGGTGATGAAGCAGGGGTTGTAAAGAATGTACTCTTATTGTAACCGCATTGCGTTCTTCTATAATTAGAAATTTTTGTGTAACGGAGGAGTTTTTTCATGGATAAGAAAATCGAAGTACTATCAACGACGCGTATTAAATATTCGTCGGATTTGTATAAAATTGTTGATAGTTTAAATCGTACGTTAAAAGAGCAGGACCTCATGTTCGGACTAGCATTAGACGAAAAAGATAAAGAAACAGCTGTATTTACGATTTACAGAACGTAGTGATACAATGAAAAAGTGGATCTTTGCAATCATTATTGTTATCGTTGCTAGCGGAATATATGGGGCGTATGTTTATAATAAAGCGATGGGAAAGAAAATTCCAAAAGAGTCGAAATTTGTAGAAATTGCTAAAGAAAAAGCAAAGCTTACAAAGGTGAAATCTGTTGATTATTACAACGGAAAATCTGCATATATAGTCGTGCAAGGTACAGATGAAAAGGGAGAACAACTTATCGTTTGGGTGCCTGAGAAAAAAGGGGATACTGTAGTAAGGAAAAAGAGCGAAGGTATTTCTGAAAAAGAGGCTATACAAAGAACAATAGAGCAAGTCGGCAATGAAAGTAAGGAATCAAAAAGTAAGCCGAAAGAGATTATGAAAGTGAAATTAGGCTTTGAAAATGATGTACCACTATGGGAAGTTACATATATTGATGATGACAATCGTTATAGTTATTACTATCTTGAATTTAAAGATGGAAAATTTTTAAGACGATATAGCATTGAAAAATAGATGTAGGGGGAACTACAAATGAAATTAGCAAAGCGAGTAGCTGCTTTAACACCGTCTTCAACTTTAGAAATTACAGCAAAGGCACAAGCATTAAAAGCAGAGGGTCATGATGTAATTGGATTAGGGGCAGGGGAACCTGACTTTAATACACCAGAGCATATTATGGATGCTGCACATAAAGCGATGTTAGAAGGGCATACGAAGTATACACCAACAGGTGGATTACAATCGTTAAAACAAGAAATTGTGAAGAAATTTACTCGCGATCAAGGTATTGCGTATGATCCATCTGAAATTATTGTATGTAATGGTGCAAAGCATGCATTATATACATTATTCCAAGTATTACTTGATGAGGGAGATGAAGTTATCATCCCAACTCCTTACTGGGTAAGCTATCCAGAGCAAGTAAAGCTTGCTGGCGGTAAGCCGGTTTATGTAGAAGGTTTAGAAGACAATGAGTACAAAATTACAGCAAAGCAGCTGCGTGAGGCAATTACAGAGAAAACGAAAGCAGTTATTATTAATTCACCGAGCAATCCAACAGGAATGATTTATAGCAAAGAAGAATTACAACAGCTTGGAGAAGTATGTTTAGAACATGATATTTTAATCGTTTCTGATGAAATTTATGAAAAATTAATTTATGGTGGCGTAGAATATACTTCAATTGCCCAGCTTTCTAATGCATTAAAAGAACAAACACTTATTATTAATGGTGTATCTAAATCTCATTCTATGACAGGATGGCGTATTGGATATGCTGCAGGAAATAAGCAGCTTATTAAAGCAATGACGAACTTAGCGAGTCATAGTACGTCAAACCCTACTTCAATCGCTCAATACGGCGCAATTGCGGCATATGCAGGCTCACAAGAACCTGTGGAAACAATGCGTCAAGCCTTTGAAGAGAGATTAAACATCATTTATGATAAATTAATTCAAATCCCTGGCTTTACTTGCATTAAACCGCAAGGTGCATTTTACTTATTCCCTAACGTAAAAGAAGCTGTAGCTTTATCAGGATATGCAACAGTTGATGATTGGGCAAAAGCTCTATTAGAAGAGGAAAAAGTGGCTCTTGTACCAGGTACAGGATTTGGTGCTCCAAATAATGTTCGCTTATCATATGCGACATCTCTTGAACAAGTAGAGAAAGCATTAGAGCGTATCCATACATTTATGAAAAGTAAAGTGCAAGCTTAATTTTATATTTCATTCATGTAATATAAAAAACCTCCCCATTAATAGGGAGGTTTTTTTGACGAATTGTGGCAAAAAGAAATAGCTAAAGGTGTGTTATACTAGAGAGCGAGGTGTTTGGTGATGAAAAAGAAAATGATGTTACAGTGGTTTGAGCAGGGAAGCATTGCAATTCCAAAATTACTTATGATGCATTATAAAAAATTAGGTTTAAATGAGACGGAATTTATGGTCGTACTTCATGTACACACATTTTTAGAATCAGGTAATTCGTTTCCGACTCCATCAGAGATTTCTGAACGGATGACGATAACGGAAATGAAATGTATGGAAGTAATTCAAGCATTGATTCAAAAAGGGTTTTTATCACTAGAAGGTGGACAAAGATCAGAAGCGATGATGTGCGAAAGTTATTCTTTACAACCGTTATGGGAAAAAATATTACATTTCTTAATGGATGAATCAATAGAGGAAGAGCAAAAAGAAAAAAAACAGCTGCAAGTAAATTTATATACAGTATTTGAAAAAGAATTTGGAAGACCACTTTCGCCGTTCGAATGTGAAACGTTAGGAATGTGGGAGGACCAAGATCAACATCATCCAAATTTAATTCAAGCGGCTCTTAGAGAAGCTGTAATGAGTGGAAAACTAAATTTCCGATATATTGATCGTATTTTATTTGAGTGGAAAAAGAATGGAATTAAAACGGTAGATCAGGCTCAAAATCAAGGTCAAAAATTTAGAGCGAATCAACAAAGAGCACAACAAATGACAAAACAAGAGACGAAATTTACTGGAAAAGTGCCTTTTTATAATTGGTTGGAGCAGTAATATAGGAGGAAGTATATGTTAAATAAAACGCAAATTCGCTATTGTTTAGACACAATGGCGGATATGTATCCAGAAGCACATTGTGAATTAATTCATGAGAATCCTTTTGAATTAGTAATCGCGGTGGCACTATCTGCACAATGTACAGATGCACTTGTAAATAAAGTGACGAAAAATTTATTTCAAAAATATAAAACACCAGAAGATTATTTAAGTGTATCTTTGGAAGAGTTACAACAAGATATACGTTCTATTGGGTTGTATAGAAATAAAGCAAAAAACATTCAAAAATTGTGTCAGATGTTGCTGGATGATTACAATGGAAAAGTTCCAGAAGACCGTGACGAGTTGACGAAATTACCAGGAGTAGGGAGAAAAACAGCAAATGTAGTTGTTTCGGTAGCGTATGGCATCCCGGCAATTGCTGTTGATACGCATGTAGAAAGAGTGAGTAAACGGTTAGCGATTTGTAGATGGAAAGATTCGGTGTTAGAAGTAGAAAAAACATTAATGAAGAAAGTACCGATGGATGAGTGGGGAGTTACACATCATCGTATGATTTTCTTTGGACGTTATCACTGTAAAGCACAACGACCGCAATGTGAGGAGTGCAGACTGTTAGAAGTATGTCGTGAAGGAAAGAAGCGAATGAAGGTGAAATAAAGGATGGAGCGAGTTATAGAAATACCGAAAGAATTTCACTGTTTACCATTTTTTAAAGAAAGTGTAAATTTAATTAAGTATCATACAGACAATTCTTTTGAAGAGATAATACAAAATACTTACTTTATATTTGATATTGAAAGACAGTATGAGCCGTGGAAGGAAATTGAAAACAGCATTCCAGCGATGTTGAATGTATGGAAAAATAAGCATGAAGACATTGCTATACTGTTTCGAAATAGAAATAAGCAAGAGGCTGAGGGACCAATGATTCTTTTTGCAGCTCACTTGTTATCGGTTGTCTATTGGCTAAATGAACAACCTGTTCATAGTTTGAATGAAATGCAAATAAATACGAATAAATTAAAAGTGCAACCTGTTAATTTTATGGAAAGATATTCATTCATTATAAAGAAACCGAGTAATTATCATTCTTATATTCAATTAGCGCAGTTGTATATCGAAATAGAAAAGCTGTATGTAAAGAAAATGATAACAAAAAAGAAGTCCGCTTCTCGTTAAGAGAAACGGACTTCTTTTTTTGTATATTAGGACTCTGTTGTAACAACAGCACCGTCTGCGTGAGGTGTATCTCCTCCGGTATTTTGGTGTTGCTGTTCTTGTTGTTTCTTAGCCTCTTCTTCAGCTTTTTTCTTGGCCTCTTCTTCAGCTTTCTT